>NZ_JAUDRH010000002.1:0-300000 GCF_030381805.1 Chlorogloeopsis sp. ULAP01 | reverse complement strand
CCCAGTGTAGCCATAGGCACGAATACCCGTTACATGAATACAGTCCATAATCTGGGTGAGCATCTAGTGTTGCATAAGAGTTGCTGTGGAGTATCTCACAAAGGTAATGGGCAACGGGTAAAAACATAGAGCCATGTCTAATTTCCCATTCCCGATGCCCCTACATCATACCTTAGCAGTGGTTTCACTTGGGTAGTTGAGTGAACCTTGAATGCTCTAAATACCCGTAAACTAAGCGGGAAACTTCGCCAATAAAAGACTTGGCTCTTGCATCACCAAAAGGCCTTCGTACCATAATTCCTGCTAGATAACGTTTACCTGTTGGCATCTGAACAATACCCGCATCTCCGAGAATTATACCAAGAGTTCCTGTTTTATGAGAAATTACCGCTCCTTTGCCAAGACCCTTTGGCAATAAACTTCTGTTCTGAACACGACTCATGATATCCAAAACTTTAGAGCGACTGCTATTACTCAGCAACTGATCATTAGTAATTAATGCCGACAAACGCACTAAATCTTTAGCACTAGTTGTGTTGGTTCCTTTAAAGTCACCGAGTAAATTGCGGATGATAGTATTTTGCAATCCCCAAGTACGGAAACGCTGATTTAATTTAGCTTTACCACCCAAGCGATCAATAATCATATTGGTAGCGGTATTGTCGCTGATGGTAATCATTTTAGTTGCAGTTTCCAAAAGACTAAACTTGCTTCCTGGACGTTTATAACGCATTGTTCCTGAACCTCCTGTCATCAAGTCGCGCCGCATAACTAAGGTGTCGTTCAGTTTAACTCTGCCAGCGTCTATTTCCTGAAACAAAGCAATCAAAATGGGAAACTTAATTGTGCTAGCTGCCGGAAATATTTTCTCTCCATTGATGTCTAAATAATTACCTGTTTCTAAATCCAAAAAAAACATTCCTGGCTGGAGGTAGCTGTAACGAGTCATTAAAGCCTTTACTTGAGAATTTAGCTGTGATATTTCCTTACCTAAAGAAACAACTCCAGCAAAGGTTAAATTGTCACCAATCAAGACAGGAGTCTGTTGTTCTGTTGACTTGGTATGGGAAACTGAATCAAGCGAATTCTTAACGGCTACACGCTCAATAGATGAAAATTGTACTACCCAGTGGGAAGAAGAATCACCTTTAATCAATAATTTGTCAGGAGAAACCGTATAACCAGGTGCTAATTCAACTACGATCCTGGTTGTTTTAGAGTCAACTTTGCCAATGCGGATCTCCCGAACAGCGGAACTAAAACTTTGACGGATTGTATCGCTTTTTAAATGAGTACCCGGTAAGTCAATTACTAGTCGGGTTGGGTTATTAATTAGAAAAGCTTTAGGTTTAACTCCAGAGTCAGTAGTTAAGTTCAGCTGATTCTGACTGGGATCAAAGCGCCAAGATTCCAAACGGGCTGCTTTTGCTGGAGAAGATAAAAGTAAGATACTGATTACACTGAGTAAAAAAAACCGTAGCTTCATCCGTGTTATTTCTGGGCTATTATAAAATTTGCTTGCACACCTTTTCAGGTGTATCCCAGTATATCCGGAAAAATAACCGTGTTTTCCGAAACAAACTAAATTTGGTTGGAAAAGTTTTTAACAGCTTTTTAGGTAATCTCATTTAGACGTTGAATTAATAAAATAGTTCCGCTTTGAGAATGTTACTTATCTATTATTGAGTATGGAAGAATTTTATGAAATATTCTGTTGCTGGAATTTCTACATTAGCAGCTTTATGACTTAGTCAAGGTTGCTCATCAGTTATTAACTCTAAGCAAACTTCTCATGATGGACATTCAACAGAAGATAAAGACAAAAGCTCTATAATCACACAGGCAAAATTAACTGCTCCTCAAAAACTTTTGCCGAATCAATCTGTACCTTTGGTAATTACTATCCAAGATATTCAAGGAAAACCTATCCTGAAATTTGATAAATTTCAAGAAAAATTAATGCATTTAATTATTGTTAGTGATGACTTGAAACTATTTAATCATCTAGATCCAACTTACAAAGGAGAGGGACGTTTTGAAGTTAATACTAATTTTTATGAGCCTAATAATTACACTATTTTTAGCGACTACAAACCAACCAAAGACAAAGAAAAGGTTGCTGTGATGAATATAAAAGTTTCTGGTTCTACTCCACTTCCTACAGTTCTGGCAAAATATAAAAGTTAATTTGAATTTTGCTCAACCAACTATCAAGGCTAGTGAGAAAGTCAACTTGAGATTTGATTTAAAAGATACTACGAGTAATCAACCCGTCAAAGACTTACAGCCGTATTTATGAGAAAAAGCACATTTAGTGATTATCAAAAGTTCATCGCCTTTGACAGAGTCTGATTATATTCATGCTCATGCTATCAATGATTCACCAAAAGGACAGGTGAATTTTATCACTAGCTTTCTTCAGCCAGGTAGATACAGCGGATTGCAAGTTAATGGAGTACACCCCTCCCTAACCCTCCCCTTACTAAGGGGAGGGAACCCGATAGGGTGGGTGGGGTAATATACTTCATCTAGATGAAATGCGCTGTATAAACTTTGGATGCAATTTAATCGTAAAGGGAAAGTAAACACGGCTGATTTTTGGGTCAATGTTAAATAACATTGATTTTACGGAAAAGGGAAAATGGAATTTTAAGGAAGAACTCAGAACACAGAACTCCGAATGCAATTAATGAAAATAACTAGGCGAATTTAATTCACTGCTGCACAGATAAAGTCCATATGTATGGACTAATCAAAAACCTGCACGCCTGCTGGTTTTTCTTGTCTGGCTTACGCCCTGAGAATTTCCCTCCTTAGATTGCAACTGGCTTCAGGATGTTCAGAGTTCTTTAGTTGATAAAACAGAATTGTTTACTTTGATTAATAGTACCTTTTTAAAACTCCTGGTTCTTGCTGCATGGGCAAGACATCTAAAATATCGGCTTGGGAACAATATTTTAAGTCTTCATGACAATTTAATCGCAATAAGCGTTTGCCATGACTAGCATGGTGAAAAAGTCCCAATAAATTGTCTTGCCACTGAGAGTAAAGAGCGATCGCATTAATTACTTCATCGTTACCAGCGATTTCATCGGGTGACAATTGAGTTTTTTGGCATATACTATGGGCGATCGCACCAGCACAAGCAGTATCTTCTAGAGAAAAATTGCCTTCCCAACCAGAACCGACAATCCATACTGTCTCTGGCTGAATTTCCAGAAGATACTTCACTACGGCGCTACGGTTAATAAATGCTGCTGCCAAAACAGACTGGGCATCCTGTACTCGCTGTAAAGTACGAGTGCCATTAGTAGTACTGATAAACAAGCGCCGTCCTTGTACAATATCTGGCGTACAGTCTAAAGGGGAGTTACCCATGTCAAAGCCAGGAACTTTTGCGCCTCCTCGTTCTCCCGCTCGTAGCCGTTTTTCAATAGGCCAAGATTCGCTAACTTGCATGAGATGATCTAAATCGCTGAAGACTTGAACAGCCTCGCCTCCAGCTGCTAACACTGTCGCCATTGTGGTGGTGGCTCGCAGTACATCGACTGCGATCGCACATTCTGGCACTTTACCCGTTGGAGTTAATTCCGGAGTGTGATATACAAATAGCTTCACGCGCTGGATATACCTGATTTATACTGCCGAGATCACATTCACTCTAATTGATATGCACTCTGTCAAGTGCTAACTCATTGATAATTTCTTTGATCAGCATTTTGACTGCCTTGCTTGCAAAATGAAATCACACCTACCTACGGAGATAGCCGTAAATTCGCCTATGACTTCTCAAGACGCCAGCACAAAACTTTTCCCACCAGAGGCGATCGCACTAGACGCATGGGTTTATTAGCAGCGTTTGCAAAAGCTAAATATTCATTAAGATTTTGGTAAAAAGCGATCGCATCAGATTGATAGATCTTAGCGAGAGTAAAAGCTTGTCAAGTTGCTATATAAATTAACATCTGTATGCAACAAAACCATTGCGATCGCTTGCTACACTACTGAGTTAATTCCACTAAAGAAAAACCTGAAAATAAAAAATGTCAACTTCAGATTAATATACCAAATTTTTACCTGTATATGGTCAAATAAATATGATTAAAGGAGTTTTTATGAAAAAATTTACTGCTCTGACAACCACATTGTTTGCTTCTTACACTGTATTGTTAACAGCTTGTGGAGGCACAACTAGTAATACTACTACCAACACATCAGCAAGCCAAGGTGTATCTGGCTCTATTCCCATCGGTATTGCTGTTGCACAGACAAGTAATGTAGCATTACTCGGTCAAGAACAAGTGACAGGGGCAAAAATTGCAGAGAAGTATTTTAACGCTCAAGGTGGTATTAACGGTACACCAATCAAATTGGTGTTCCAAGATGCTGGTGGTGACGAAAACAGTGCTATTAATGCTTTTCAAACATTGATTAACAAAGATAGGGTTGTAGGTATTGTTGGCCCAACTTTATCACAACAAGCCTTTAGCGCCGATCCAATCGCCGAGCGTGCTAAAGTACCAGTAGTTGGCCCCTCAAATACAGCTAATGGGGTTCCAGAAATTGGAGATTATGTTGCGCGTGTGTCTGCACCAATTTCTGTAGTTGCTCCTAATGCCGTCAAGGCAGCGCTCAAACAAAACCCCAACATTAAGAAAGTTGCTGTTTTCTATGCCCAAAATGATGCATACAGTAAATCTGAAACAGAGATTTTTCAGAAAACAGTCAAAGATTCGGGACTAGATTTAGTAACAGTACAAAAGTTTCAAACTACAGATACAGATTTTCAAGCTCAAGCCACTAATGCATTAAATTTAAAGCCAGATTTAGTAATAATTTCCGGTTTGGCTGCTGATGGTGGAAACTTGGTACGGCAACTACGAGAATTAGGTTACAAAGGCATAATTATTGGTGGCAATGGATTGAACACTTCTAATGTGTTTAAAGTGTGTAAGAATTTTTGTGATGGTGTGATGATTGCCCAAGCCTATAGCCCTGAACATCCTGGGGAAATTAATAAAGCATTTCGCCAAGCTTACCTACAGCAATATAAAACAGAACCACCACAATTTAGCGCTCAAGCTTTTACAGCTGTACAGGTATATATAGATGCTCTAAAATCTCTAGATAAAAAGACCAAAATTAGTACTCTTCCTCTCAATCAAGTGCGCACAGAGTTAAACAAAGAGTTATTAGCAGGAAAATATAATACTCCCTTAGGTGAAATTGCTTTTACACCAAAAGGTGAGGTGATTCAAAAAGAGTTTTATATTGCCCAAATTAAAATGCAGCAGAATGGCAATGATGGCAAATTTGCATATTTAAAATAGTTGCAACATGGATATATCTCTGATTTTGCAACAATTTTTAAACGGGTTATCTATTGGTAGCGTCTATGCTATTTTTGCTTTAGGGTATACCCTAGTTTACTCAATTTTGGGCATCATTAATTTAGCTCACGGTGCAATTTTCACCCTGGGAGCTTATTTTACCTATGCACTGATGGGTGGTAGGTTTGGATTTAATGGCTTGTTAGCAAATGCTGCACTACCTATACAATTACCATTTGCATTGGCATTAGTTGTGGGAAGCATTCTCGCAGGAATAGTTGGAGTAATAGTAGAAAGAATTGCTTTTCTACCTTTGCGCCAGCGTGGTTCCGATCCCTTGCTCACAGTGGTTTCTAGCTTGGGTGTGGGAGTCGTGATTGTCAACTTAATTCAGTATTTAGTAGGTGCAGAAAGTTATACTTATCCTGCTGATACTTATGGTAATTTACCACCCGCTATTAACTTTGGTAGCTCAGATAGTCCAATTCCTATTCGCACTGTGCAGGTAGTAATTTTTGGTGTTTCAATGGTGTTTGTCGCCATTCTTACCTATTTTATTAGCCGCACTAAATACGGTAAAGCAATGCAGGCGATCGCTGAAGATGCAACTACCGCCAGTTTATTAGGAATTAATAGCGATCGCTTTATCGTGCTGACATTTTTTATCAGCAGTTTTTTAGCAGGATTAGCAGGTACTTTAGTTGCCTCCAGTGTTAGCATAGCAGGGCCGTATTTCGGCATTGCTTTTGGGCTACGGGGGCTAGCAGTGATTGTTTTGGGTGGCTTGGGTAGTATTCCCGGTGCGGTATTGGGAGGTTTGCTCATCGGATTGGTGGAGGCATTTGTTCCAGCCGAATACTCCGGTTACAAAGACGCTGTTGCCTTTGGGATTTTGTTTATTATGCTTTTAGTTCGACCTCAGGGTTTATTGGGACGACGATTGATTCAAAAAGTTTAATGTAATGGCAGGGTTACTGTTACGATTGTGCCAACATTTTCCTCGCTTTCTACTTGGATGTAACCATGATGTAAATCCACACACCTTCTGACAATTGCAAGTCCCAATCCCGTACCTGAAATTTTACCCACATTACTACCACGGAAGAAAGTTTCACATAGATGGATTTGGTCTTTTTTGGGAATACCTATGCCATTATCTTTGATCTGAAATTTTGCCATGTTATCTTGACAAGTCAAATAAAAATAAATAGTACTTTCGGAAGGAGAATATTTAATAGCATTAGAAAGTAAGTTATTTAAAATCGAACCGAGCAATTCTTCATCCATTTCTGCTTCAAAACATTCTCCAGACGCAGCAAATTCAATCTTGTGGTTCTTTCCTTCGCTGAATTGTATACTTTCTACAATTTCGTAACAAAAATTGATTAAATTTAAATGAGCAATTTGTAATTTAAATTGGCTGACTTCATTTTTACTTAGAAACAATACCTCATCTAAAAGCTTAAGCATTTGTTTCAAAGCATTTTCTATACGTCTAAAAAATTGCTCTCGCCACTCTTGTGTCAATTTATCGCTAGTTTGCAGCAAATCTAAAGATGTGCAAATAGTGCTCATAGGAGTGCGGAATTCATGCGAAATCATCGCCACAAAATCAGATTTGAGCTTGTTAAGCTCCTGTTCTTTTAGTAATGCCTTACGAGTGTGTTGTTCACTTTCTCTTAGCTGTTTAAGAATTTCTGCTCGTTCGATGGCATAACGAATAGCACGCGGCAAACTTTGAATCGTAATCTCGTCTTTGACAAGATAATCCTGCGCACCTTCTGCCATTGCTTGCAGTGCCATCTCCTCATCATTCAATCCTGTTAGCACCACAACTGGAATATCCGGTACAGCGATCCGAAATTCTTTTAACGTGTCTAGCCCCATAGAATCAGGTAGGCTCAAATCCAATAGCACGACGTCAATACTGTTAGGATTTAATGTCAATGGAGAAGAATTATCACAGCTATGAATAGTTTGTCCAGTGCAAACATCGATTGCCTCACTCAATTGTTCTACATTTACTATTTCCCATTCTTGTTGATGGGCGCGAATAAATAATTGTTGTAAAAGTTCAGTGTCAAAGGGGTTATCTTCTACGAGAAGAACTTTAATTTGTATCTTTTCCATAGAAAAGAATTTACAGGCTAATCCTGTTATTTGAACAAAAATCTATAACTATTTGCTATTTTTTCAATAAGTCCTGACAATTATAAGCATAAGTAGTTTAGTTGTAGGACTACAGCTATTACTTAAAAATTTTACCCTACTTTATAATCTGGATAATCTTTAAGAATCTATCAATAGGATGTTTTCAGATTAATACTTGAAATCTGGATATATATTATTTTTTTACTTTTAGCAGAGTATTTTCAGAGATAAAAACTATAAATTTAACTGTTAATTTTCTCAATAAATTTCGATTACAAGGTAAGCAAAGCCAAACACGCTCTATAGCTAACTTTGGGATCTAAGTTGTGTACCTTGCCAAACTTATATGCGCTGTCAAAGTTAAGCTCATCCCCCGACTGAAGTCTGGGGGATGAAAGCGGGCCGAAGTGAATTGGGAATTGGGCATTGGCCAATGCATGAATGCCCCTTGCCCCAAGACGACGGACGACGATTCTGAGCGCCCCTTAAAGGAACGGGCTTCCCCGTCGTCTTTTGGTGAGATTGAGTTTAGTGCAAATTTCACAACGATTAGACCATTAATCGTAAGTAATACCAATGCGTGGATACTTCGACAAGCTCAGTACAAGTTTTAGATTTTGGAGCCACTGCGCTCTTGTGGGTTAAGCCTAATCACTAACCTCCTATCACCGACTAAAGCATGGGTTACAAGATTTTTTAGCTACCTTTAACGCCGTTTCTTGCCTTTCTGCCAGCTTTGGCTATTGGGCTTTTTAGCAAATTCTCCTTTGGGAAATAGCTGCTGTTCTAATTCTTCATAGCTGCCTTCAAAATCACAATTTCCGTAGAGGGGGCATCCTTTACAGTAGACACTGGCAGTATAGCGCTCTAAGTTCTCGCGGTTGAAGTAATAGGGTTTGTGGCTAAAGGTGCTAGCTACCCATTGCCATGAAAGATTGTTGCTAGCAGGATCGCCATCTAAAAGATGTTCGAGAAACCATTTAGCTCCAGCTTGCCAGCGAACACGTCGCCAATGAATGATGTAAGCTGCCAGCCACATTCGAGCGTGATTGTGAAGATAGCCAGTTTCTTTTAGTTGCTTGCTAAAACTGTCGATGCAAACTCTGCCTGTTGTACCTTGTTTGATGTCATTTGACAATTCAGGTATATATTCGCTGAGAGTATAACCTGTTTTATATTCTTCTTGGTCTTGCCAAATCCCATCTCCCAACTTGGCATACAGGCGTTGCCAGTAATCGCGCCAACCTAACTCGTTAATTAATTTGGTTGCATCGTCTAGATTTTGAATGCGATCAAGGACATACTCTCGAATTTCGCGCAAACTGAGAACGCCATAGCGAATGTAGGGAGAAAGTCGGGTTACAGCCCCCGTGAAAAAATTACGTGTTTGACTGTAGCGTTGTGGATCTACTTTTTGCAGTACTTTTTGAGCAGCTTTGCGCCCACCTACTGTTTCGCTAATGCGATCGCTACGTTCAGCTGCTTGGGGAAATTGTTGGCGCAGATAGGCTACCAACTCATCGCGGTTGGCAAACTCGCGCTGCATATCTTCACTCATGTTGCACCGAATAAGTTGGACAAACCTTAAATTATTTTACTAAATCAGTTCAAACTGACAACCTTACCAATTCTTGCTGCAAAATTTGCACAGAACCAATTGCAATTTGCACTAACGGCCAACCCACCAAACAGATAAACATAGCTCGACGAGTGCTAATATCTAATCCTTGGCGCACTGCTATAATTACCGCCAAAAGACTCCATACTGCCAATACTAACTCTACTGGTCTTCCGAGCAAGGGAATAAGAGTGAGAAAATTTAGTACTTGCGGTGCATAGGCAAAGCCAATTGGACTCAGTAAATCGCCGTAAGTTGGATCGATTGGCTTCAGCCATTGTCCTATTTTCCAAATTGTAAACGTCCAAAAATAGTACCCCGCGACAACAGCGATCGCATCAATCAACAGCCCTACCAACAAGGCAAAAATGGTAGCTCGATTGATTAATAAAATCACCGCAGTACCTATGGCATGAGAAATGGCAGCCAAAATTACAATACTGAGTGCTAATCTACGATTATGAGCAGTGTTGTGAGCATTTTCGTAGAAGTCGGCATTCAGAACTAAAGCGTACTTAAGAGTGCTGCACAACCCTTGCTTTGACTTTTTGTGATGTTCGCTCATTTTTCTAGCTAAACATTCATGTAATAAATCACAAAAAAAGGAAGTTTAATAGGCTACAACAAGCTAACATATACTTTTTTAGAAGTATTTTATTTTTTGAAAATGTAAAAATTTATTTCAAATGCTAAAGTTCTTAGGATGGATACTGCTAAAGCTGCGAGGTGAAACTCTAAAGTTGTTGATTTTAGCAGGAGTAATACTACTGGTTTGGGGAACATTAGCTCCTGTCGGAACCTTAGTATGGTGGTTAAGTCAAAGCGCTGAAAGTTTGGGTTTAAAGAGTAGCCAGAATAAGAAATTATTATCAGGCGATCGCTCAAGTAAAGAAACCGACTCTGGAAACATAGATTGTTATATTATCTACTTGTCTGGAGTGGGAGATTTTTCTGCCAATCAACTAACTCCAGGTGAAGAAATTTTTCTCGATAGGTTAGTGCAACTTCATCCTAACTGTGTAGCGGTTTCGGATGTGTTTCCCTATTCTGCTGCTAACGAGAGTCTAGGTGGACAGAGGTTACTGGCTCCTTTATGGCGTGCTGCTGAAAATGCTGATGGTTGGCTTGCCAATGCAGATATCATTATCAAGATTCGCAATCTTTGGCGATTCGCTATTTCTGCCGATGATCGCTATGGTGATGTTTATAACTTAGGAATTGCCAACGCGATCATTGATCGCATGAATGCCGCCCATCCCATCCCCAAATACCCTAAAGAACGCCTGAAGGTGATTTTGATTGGCACTAGTGGAGGAGTACAAGTTGCTCTGGGCGCAGTTTCCTATTTGGAGCAATGGCTGAATGCTCAACTCATTGTAGTATCTGTTGGCGGTAGCTTTGATGGCGAAGCTGGCTTTGAGTCTGCTGACTATGTTTACCACCTCAAAGGTAGTCGAGACTGGGTTGAGGATATTACCAGTATTGTATTTGCTTCACGCTGGCCTGTTACAGTTGGTTCTCCTTTTAACCAAGCCCGTCAGCAGGGACGTTACACTACTGTAGACACAGGGCCTCATGCTCACGATGGTGCTGAAGGCTACTTCGGTACAAAATTTATAGAAGAAAGTCAAACCAAGTATGTAGAGTTAACTTTAAAAAAAGTGAATCAACTGCCAATCTGGTCTGAGCCAAGTCAAGCACAATAGTGAAGGCACTGTCTCTACAGATAGGCATTATATCATGTCCGGTTAATCAAACTGAATCAAAATGTTTGCTCGTAGTGAGGACTTGAGTCCTCAAGTAGGAACTTCAGTCCCTACTACAAACTGTTTATTATGGGTGATTTGGCGGACATCAAGGCGTGGCAAGATACGAACCCAAACTGTGCAGTGTCTACGCTATTGGAAGCTAGATGCTACGCTGATTAGTTACCTGATGCTGCTGTAGTCAGTACGGCGTGCCGTCTTTGTGGGCAAATTTCCACGTGCCATCCTCCATCAGGGCTTTGAGATCATCATCAGGATAGCTTCCTTCGTCTCCCGGTGTTCTATCCCCGATTTCAAGGTAGAGGACGTCCTCTGAGGTTTCGTTGATTAAATGGTGTCCGTTGCCAGTGCCAGCCTTGAAGCCCGCACACATACCCGGAGAGAGTTGTGTGCAACCTTCGTCGGTATATAGCGTTGGGTACCCCTGCAAGATATATACGAACTCGTCTTGCTTAGTGTGAGCGTGACGAAGGGCAGAAATTGCCTGGGGGCTAGGCGTGTCAAGTTTACACCAAAGTTCGTGAGGCCAAATAAGTCACTAAGTGAGCGTTTTTCCCTGCCTATCATGCGCGACGCGAACGGTTCAGGATAGTTTGAGGGCTTGGTTCTTGTTGGTGCGTCACAGGCAATGATGGCGATCAATATTGCTTTTTCTGACATAGGAACTTTGTCAAGGTGAATTGTGAGGGCTAACTGGTTATTATACGGAAAATTTCTGTAAATCTATCCATGACAGGATTAAAAACCGAATTTTTCTAGATAGTATCATCTGTCTCAATTCGGTATGAATCTCAAAATCTAATGCTTTGAGATTGTCCTCTCGTTGCATTCTTGCATTCGTTACCGCCTACATTTAGACTACTTATATCTGCTCACTGTCAACATATCCACTACTAATTGTAGACAACCATCTCAGGACTTTTCATTGACCCAAATTCCAGATACAAGCTCTGCATCTATTTCCCTTTTCTCACCATCGTATGTATTTTTAAATAAGACTGTAAACGCGCCTGCACCTAAGCTATGTTGAGGAAACATTCGGTAACACGGAATATTTGTCAAATGAGATTGATAATCTTTTAAGTGCTTAACTTCTACTGCTTGAAATTGAGGAAATTTTTTTAATAACCACTCACAAACTTCCTCATTTTCTTCTGAGGAATAGGTACAAGTCATATAAGCAAGATAGCCCTGTGGTGACACAATTTGAGCAGAGTTTGCTATGATCCGTTTTTGGCGATTTGCACTTTTATTAATAGCACTAGGGTGAAAACATCCTGGTACTTTTTCGCCTTTAGCAAGTAAAGATTGTCCAGTACAAGGGGCATCGACTATAACTAAGTCATTAGATAATGGTATCTTTTCTGCAAAAAAACTTGAATCTCTACTGACAACAATAGAAGGACTAATATGACAACGCTTTAAATTAGAAATTAACATTCCAAGACGTTTACCAATCACTTCATTACTAATAAGTAACTCTGGTTGCAAAAGTTTCCAAGCAAAGATACTTTTTCCTCCTGGCGCAGCACACATATCAAAAACTAACTTTACTGATTGATTAATTTCTAATAAAATTGAAGCTGCAAATACAGAAGAAAAATCTAAGCAATAGAAATATCCTTGTTGATGTAGGATAGTTTGACCAGGTTTTTCTCCTAGTAGTAAACGGTCTACAAAATGTGGTTGCCAAAGCTCTGGTTGTTCGACTACAAAACCAGAAACTTCTGGTTTTTCTTGACACCAAAGTATACAAGGATGAAAAGGTTTGGGATTAATTAAAGCTTCAACAAACTTTTCTTGTTCCTCTATGTTATGAAATAAACGTTTAGTAAGTTTTAGTAATAATTTTGAAGGTGCATCCATAAAAGTGGCTAGTTGGATATCTATTGTGATATCTTGTATCATCCAATTAAGATAGCCAAAGTGCTTGAGTTCTTCTGGTTACGGGATTCAACCTAGTAAAGAGGAGCATGGGGCTGCTGCCAGGTGGCTATTGGGACTAGTACAAGATGTAAATCTACAAATAGAGATAAAATTAAATCAAGGCAGCTTTAATAATATAAATCTAATTACTAGCACCAAGATAATTTTCGCCGCAGTTACTTTAAAACAGGTAACTGCGGCGTCATGAAGGGTGGATTGAGAATTCACAGTACAGGTAATCTGTCAAATCCTATCAATCTTAATCATCTAGGATCTTGGAAAGCGATATTAATCCTAATTTACCTCACACCAGTAGCGATCGCTTTTTTACAGATTTAGAGATTTCCCAAAAACTAATCTTTGTGACGGTGTTGCCATGCTACACCGAAAGCCGCCCCAGCCCCAGCTAATAATCCGGTACTCATTCCTTGTATGGTTTTGGTAATTGGATCTTGAGTCAAGCACTCATTTGTAACTTGATTGGCTTGCAAGCAAGTGTTGCTCTCTGCCCAGCTGGTGGTACCCCCTAAAATTACACCAGCTAGACTACAGGAAACAATGAGTAATAAAAGGCGTTTGTTTTTTCTATCCATAGATAGTTGCTAAAATTTTCAGGCTGCAAAGATTCATCAACTACTTTACACAACTGCTGGCGGGATGTCAGCAAATAGGATCATAAAGTTTGGCAGCGATCGCCTAAAAAAAGTGGGTATTACCCACAAAATTTCCACAAATTTAAATTTTAGGAACTAGATTTACTCAATTTTGAAGTTAAAAGGTAAACGGGCATATATACCTTGCGGATCGTTCATTTTTTGCAGAGTTGCAAGTTCTGCTTGCAGTTTTTGGAATTCAAGGGTGAGCGGATCAGGTGTTTTGAGTTGCCCTCCATTAAGATGAACAATCGCCTTAACTTCTTCAGCTACTTCTCCAAACAAGCGTTCTCCCCAAGTACCTAATCTGGGATATTCTTGCAATTGCCAATCTTTTCCTAACTTGGCTTGTTGAGCCGTGTAAGCAATGGCAGCATCTAAACCACCAATTTCATCGATTAAACCGATATTTTTTGCTGCTGTACCTGACCAAACTCTTCCTTGAGCAATTTCAGCTACCTTTGCTTCTGGAATTTTTCGACCTTGGGCAACTTTATCAAGAAATATACTATAGATTTGATTCACCATACGCTGGTAAAGTGCTAATTCTTGATTAGTTTTGGGACGAGAAACTGTTTGACTATCAGCATAACGTCCGGTTTTTACACTATCCCAAGTAATCCCATTGTTATTAGCTAACTTTTGAGTATTAAAAAGCAATCCAAATACACCGATGGAACCTGTGATTGTATTTGGTTCAGCAAAAATGCGGTTAGAATCACTGGCAATCCAATAACCCCCAGAGGCAGCGATATCACCCATTGATACTACCACTGGTTTTACTTCGCGAGTTAGCCGCACCTCTCGCTGCATTACCTCAGCAGCTGTAGCACTACCACCAGGGCTATTAATTCTGAGTACAACCGCCTTTACATCCTGATCTTGCCTGAGTTTACGGAAAATTTTGGCAAAGCGATCGCCACCTATTCCTCCTTCTTCACCTTGCCCGTCAACTATCTCACCTTCAGCGTATACAACAGCAATTTTATTTTTAGAGTTGCGTTCTGTACTGAGGGAGGGATCGCGAACTTGGGCGTATTGGCTAAGACTAATTTGCCGGAAGCTGTTCTCATCCTGATCGGCTCCTGTTAGCTGTTTGAGATCGGCAACTACTTCATCGAAATAACCAACTTTATCAACTAAACCGTTCGTTTTGGCTTGTTGTGCCTCTAAGAAAGCTTGGTTGTCTGCGATCGCTTGCAATTTTGTGGGGGGGATTTTGCGACTGCTTCCGACTGCGTTTCGCCACTCAGCCCAGACATCATCCAATAATTTCTGAGTTTGTTGCCGATTTTCTGGACTTAATTTCGTGAGTACAAAGGGTTCAATGGCACCCTTGAATTTTCCTACCCGCACAACCTGCACACCAATACCGTATTTCTCTAACGCTCCCGCTAAGAATATCGGTTGTGAACTAAAACCATTAACTTCCATTGCTCCCAAAGGGTTAAGCACAACTGTATTGGCTACAGAACTGAGGTAATATTCTCGTTCTCCCCATCCCATACCGTAAGCCACTATCTTTTTGCCAGCAGCACGGCATTTCTCTAGTGCTTGACGAATTTCTTTATAGGTAGCAAAGCCTGCATTATTAGTTGCAGAAGTACGAGTAGCATCTAAGTAGATAGCGACAATGCGGCGATCGCGACGTGCCTTTTCCAAAGCATCCAAAACTGCACGGAGGCTCATCTGTTCCTCCTGTTTGCCTGATAGTACTTTTTGCAGCAGTTCGCTAGAGCTTGGCTTGGTATCGGTAATTTTGGTTGCTAAGTCAAAAACTAGCACTGATTTATTTTTTACTTCTGGACCTGGATCTTTGGCAGTTGCTAATAATAATACCAATAGACCTGTAGTTCCAAGACCAAAGAAAATAAAAAGTCCTAAAATACTGCCAACTAAGCTGGCAACAGTTTGTTTGATAAAATTCTGCATATTTTTGTGATTAGTTATTTAGTCATTAGCCATTGTTCCTACGGCAAGGAACAATTTTAACTAATGACTTCATTTGTATTCTTAATATTTCCCAATTCCTCCTACTTAACACTCAAAATAGTGAAAGTAAGACGAATAGTATACTTATTTTATTCTTTGTAAGTTGCCTGAACACTTCAACTGCTCCAAGCTAGCACTGCCAGTACAAAATAGTACTGTGGTAATTTCGGCAACTAATACTTGTGTCAAATCGTAAACAGCAGCTTCTGAAGAAGCCGCAGCTTGCAAAAATGGCATTGCTAAACCGGCTATATCTGCCCCTAGTGCCAATGCTTTTGCCACATCCAGCCCATGACGCAAACCTCCTGAAGCAATCAAAGGGATTTGCGGTGCAACGGAACGAATACTCCTTAAGCACTCTGCTGTTGGTAAACCCCAATCTGCAAAAGTTGTCCCCAAACGTCGCTGTAACATATTTTCGGCTCGTTCGCTTTCCACCTTTGCCCAAGATGTACCACCTGCACCAGCCACATCAATTGCTTTCACTCCAGCAGCAATCAGTTTTTGTGCAATGGGTGCTGATATCCCATTACCAACTTCTTTCGCAATTACTGGTACCGATAATTTACTGCACAAAATAGCAATTTTATCAAGTATTCCTCGGAAGTTTGTATCACCTCTGGGTTGGATACATTCTTGTAGCGGGTTAAGGTGCAAAATTAGGGCATCTGCCTCAAGAATGTCGATTACTTGCAGACATTCGTCTAAACCGTAATCGTAATTAAGTTGAACAGCTCCTAAATTGGCAAATAGAAGCACATCGGGGGCGTACTTGCGCATGGCAAAGGTATCAGCTACTTGAGGTTTTTCCACCGCCACTCGTTGGGAACCAACACCCATCGCCATTCCGTAGTGTTGGGCAACTTCTGCCAAACGTCGATTGATGATGCCCGCCTCTGGGGTTCCTCCAGTCATTGAGGAGATTAACAGTGGTGCTCCTAGTTTTTTTCCTAAAAAAGTAGTACTGATGTCAATTTCGTCGCGATTGATTTCTGGTAAGCAACAATGCTTAAAACGATAGTCTTCCAATCCATTGGTGGTTTGCTGGAATTGTACATCTTCTTCAAGGCAGATACGAATGTGATCGGCTTTGCGAGTTTCAGTAGAAGCAAATGGGCTTGTCTGGGTGTTCACGGGTGGTTCGTACTACAAAGGTATTGTAGTCTCTATTTTCTCATCTTAGTTGTGGCTATTCTGTGGGAAAGGTCACTAAGACTGCTAGGCGGTTTAATCTCTTGAATCATGTTTTAGTATGATCTGTGGTCGATTTGTTTAATGAAGAACACAGAACGAAGCACAGCAACAAACTGTTAGCGCCAAAAACAATTATGAGAATTTTTGCGTAATATTAGTTTTTACAACAGTAGTATTCACAGAACCCTCTCAAGCTCACCCTCTTGAAAGTGAATGCTGCTGACTATTACAACTACACACCAGCCTGCTACAGATTTAGGCTACCTACTACATAAACACCCAGAACGCTGTCAGTCTTTTGTCCTTTCCTTTGGCAAGGCACATATTTTCTATTCTGAGGCGAGTACACAGCGCTGTACAGCAGTACTCCTATTGGATGTCGATGCAGTGAAATTGGCACGGGGAAGGGGCGCTTTTATTAGGCAATACGTGAGCGATCGCCCTTATGTTGCTTCTTCGTTTTTGAGTGTGGCGATCGCTCAAGTATTCAGTACCGCTCTGACAGGGCGCTGTAAAGACAAGCCGGAATTAGCACAAACCTCCATACCCTTGGTAGCAAGATTGCCTGTGCTACCTTGTTGGGGAGGTGAAGAGTTTTTGCGGCAACTATTTGAACCTTTAGGCTATTGTGTTAGCGCTCAGGCTCATTTATTAGATGAAAATTTTCCAGAGTGGGGATACAGTCATTATTACACCGTTGAATTGCAGCACACTCTTTCAATTTCAGATTTATTAAGTCATCTCTACGTACTTATACCAGTATTAGATGATGAAAAACATTACTGGGTGGGTGATGAGGAAGTCGAAAAACTGCTACGTCATGGTGAAGGTTGGTTGGCTGCGCATCCGGCACGAGAACAAATTACTAAGCGCTATCTAAAACGCCAAGGTTATTTAACTCGTGCGGCTTTGGCGCAACTGGCTGAGGAAGACAACCTCGATCCAGATCGGGTAGAAGAAACACACACTCAAGAAGAAGTAGCGGTAGAAAAACCTCTCAGCCTCAATCAGCAAAGGATAAATGCAATTTTGTCTGTCCTCAAAAAGTATGACGCCAAGCGGGTGATTGATCTAGGCTGTGGTCAAGGCACTTTACTAAAAATCTTACTAAAAGACAGTTTTTTTGAGCAAATTACAGGTGTTGATGTTTCCTATCGCTCTTTAGAAATAGCTAAAGAAAGATTAGATCGCTTGCGTTTACCTCGCGATCGCTGGAATCGCCTGCAACTAATTCAAAGTGCGCTCACTTACCAAGATAAGCGTTTCAAAGGCTACGATGCAGCTACGGTAATTGAGGTAATTGAACACCTAGATTTATCGCGTATTCAAGCTTTTGAGCGAGTTTTATTTGAGGTGGCTCAACCACAAACGATTGTTTTAACTACACCGAATATTGAGTATAACGTCAGATTTGCGAATTTACCTGCTGGGAGACTGCGCCATAAAGATCACCGCTTTGAGTGGACACGAGAGGAATTTCAAACTTGGGGAAACAGTGTGGCAGAACGCTGTGGCTACAAAGTGGAGTTTCAACCTGTAGGCATGGAAGACTCCGAAGTCGGTTCACCAACACAAATGGGAGTGTTCAATAAATTATGAAATTAACTATTCCTGAACTGTCCTTAGTTGTCCTGATTGGCGCATCCGGTGCCGGAAAATCAACTTTTGCCCGCAGGCATTTTCAAAGCTTTGAGGTGCTTTCTTCAGACTTTTGTCGGGGATTAATATCAAATGACGAGAATAATCAGTCTGCTAGCAAAGATGCCTTTGAAGTGCTGCGCTACATTACTGCCAAACGTTTAGCAGTCGGGAAACTGACAGTAGTTGATGCAACAAACGTCCACCCAGATGATCGCAAAGAATTTGTTCATCTAGCACGACAATACCATTTTTTCCCAGTTGCGATCGCTTTCGATTTACCAGAAGAATTGTGCCATCAACGCAATCAACAACGCCCCGATCGCCAGTTTGGTTCCCATGTTGTCCGCCGTCATACTCAATTTTTGCGGCGTTCTCTACGAAATTTAGAAAGAGAAGGCTTCCGCTACGTCTACATTCTCAAGTCTCCAGAAGAAATTGATGCAGTAGAAATTGAGTGTCAACCGCTTTGGAATAACCGCAAATACGAACACGGCCCCTTTGATATTATTGGCGATATTCACGGCTGTTGCAATGAATTGGAAGAACTACTGGGAAAATTGGGATACGTCAAGGATAGGGGACAGGGAATAGAGGACAAGGAGACACGGGGAGGTGGAGACACAGTGAAGAATTCTTCCCCATCTTCCCTATCTTCCTCATCTATTTCTCCCCCACTTTCCCACTCCCCCACTCTCACTCCCTCCCTCTGGAACGATGCTCCTACCTATCAACATCCCCAAGGACGTAAAGCTATTTTCTTGGGTGATTTAGTAGACAGAGGGCCACGCATCCTTGATACAGTCAAGCTAGTGCGAAATATGGTAGCAGAGGGAACAGCTCTTTGCGTTCCTGGTAACCACGAACACAAACTATTGCGGAAGTTACGGGGCAAAAATGTCAAGGTAAATCACGGCTTAGAGCAAACATTGGCAGAAATTGCAGCTTTGCCAGAAGAAGTGCGCGAAAACTTTTCAAAGCAATTGAAAGAGTTTCTAGATTCTTTGGTGAGTCATTATGTCCTTGATGATGGACATCTAGTAGTTGCCCATGCGGGAATGAAGCAGGAGTATCAGGGACGAGGTTCGGCTCAGGTGCGAGAATTTGCGCTGTATGGCGAAACCACTGGCGAAATTGATGAGTTTGGCTTGCCGATTCGTTATAACTGGGCAGCAGAATACAGAGGCGAAGCGATGGTTGTCTATGGACACACTCCTGTGCCGGAAGCGGAATGGCTAAATAACACAATTGATATTGATACGGGCTGTGTCTTTGGAGGCAAACTTACAGCCTTGCGCTATCCAGAAAAGGAATTAGTAAGTGTACCTGCTGCTCAAGTTTATTGCCAGCCTGTTAAACCTATGACAATAACTGGCAGTGGGGAGTCGGACATAGAAAAGACAGCCCAACAAGAACATGATGATTTGCTGCATATCGATGATGTTCTAGGTAAGCGTATCGTCAACACCCGCTTAGTGTCTAATATCACAATTCGAGAAGAAAATGCGATCGCTGCTCTAGAGGTAATGAGCCGTTTTGCTGCCAACCCCAAATGGCTGATTTACTTGCCACCGACGATGTCTCCAGTAGAAACTTCCCAAGAGGCAGGATATTTGGAACATCCTCAACAAGCTTTTGCTTACTACAAAAATCAGGGAATTACGGAGTTAGTATGTGAAGAAAAACACATGGGTTCGCGGGTAGTAGTCATAGTTTGCCGCGATCACATAGCAGCTAAGAAACGCTTTGGGGTGGATGATGAGAGCATCGGTATCTGTTATACTCGCACAGGAAGACGTTTTTTTGAAGACTCTACTCTAGAAAAGCAACTTCTGGAGCGTTTGAATGTTGCCCTTTCTAGCTGTGACTTTTGGGAAAGATTTGATACCACTTGGGTTTGTTTAGATTGCGAACTCATGCCTTGGTCAGCTAAAGCTTCAGGGTTGTTACGAGAACAATATGCACCTGTGGGAGTTGCTTCCCGCCTTGCCCTCAATAATGCCGTCACATTATTGGAAAAAGCTAGTTACTTTGGTGTTGATGTCAGTAAACAGTTGAGCAGTTATCAACAAAAAGCTGAAATGGCACAGCAATACGTTAATGCTTATCGCCAGTACTGTTGGTCTGTAAGTGATATTTCTCACTTAAAGCTTGCACCTTTCCACATTTTAGCAACAGAAAAAGCCGTTTATACTGACAAAAATCATTGCTGGCACATTGAAGAAGTGGCAAAAATTGCCTTTCACGCTCCAGAACTAATGTTACAAACAGCACACAAGGTAATAGATTTATCAGATCCCAGTAGTGTAGCTGAAGGGGTGCATTGGTGGAAAGAACTAACGGCAGGGGGAAGTGAAGGTATGGTAGTTAAACCAATGCAATTCATGATTAAGGGTAGTCGGGGTGTTATCCAACCTGCGGTAAAATGTCGCGGACAAGAATATCTGCGTATTATCTACGGCCCAGAATACAATCTGCCTGAGAATTTGCAACGTCTGCGTCAAAGGGGGTTATCGCTGAAACGTTCTTTGGCTATGCGGGAGTTTGCTTTGGGTGTTGAAGCATTAGAGCGTTTTGTTGCCCATGAACCCTTACACCATGTGCATGAATGCGTTTTTGGGATTCTGGCACTGGAGAGCGAACCTGTAGATCCAAGGTTGTAAACTACTCAAAACATATCTTCGTTCAGCAATAACCCAACGGTGGATGATCAAATCTCTGTGCTACGCTTTCTAATCCCAATTTAAAAAATGATTGCGGCAGATGGATTTACAGAACTCGGAAGGAACAGAAGGATTTCTAATCCAAAATCACGCCACTTGCACTCAACGCGCTTAACCCGACGCCATTGGAAATTATGCGCTAGGCGATCGCCTTTTTCCTCAATCTTTATCATCTCAATCGTTGGAAAGGAGTGGATCAACTAAAGTGAATTTTTGCTCAGTTCATTTTGTCACTCACCAAAATCAGCACTCAAAGAGTTTATTGATCAACAAATCACTCTCAAGTCAGAGCCACATTATATGCTCTGGCAGAAGTTTTTTTGACTTTACCTAAGTATTCTAATCAGTTAGCAAGTGAATTAAAAGAAGAAAGAACAAACAAGAGCATGGATAATATAAACAATATTGATGGTCAACGTCCAGTAGATCCAAGTGATCTAGAGGTTAAGGATACTCTCGACATAGATGGTCAACGTCCAATTGCTAAGAGCAATTTTCAATCAAATGAAACAATTAATATAGATGGTCGGCGTCCGATCGCCAAAAGCGATTTTCAGGATCGGGAAATGCTTGCTATTGATGGTCAGCGTCCGATAGACCCAAGTGATTTAGAAGTTAAAGATACTCTCAATATCGATGGTCAACGTCCGATTATTAACAGTGATTATCAGGTTAAGGATACGCTTAACATCGACGGTCAGCGTCCAATCACTTCAAATAATACCGAAAAACTTGACATGACAACGGACTATGTTGATTAAAATCATCTGCTTGGATGAGATTTAGTCAAGAGCGCGAGTTCATCCAACAGTAATAAAGAAAGCTGCTCTAGAACATTCGGCTCTATTCTTGGTGCGATCGCTTTGTATGTAATATAAATAATTAAGAAAAATTAAGCTGTATGAGCGTAGCCAGCCATGAGTAAAACCGCCCTAAATTTAATTGCCATTTCTGTTTTTCTCATGACTCTTTCCAGTTTGCTGGGGCCATTATTTCACCTATCGCCCACAGTACCTGCACTTGCTACCTTTACGATTTTGGGAATAGCAACTGTTGATACATTAGGTTGGCAAGGAAAGGGTGGAACTATATTGTTAGATTGGATTGCTGGATTTTCTCCTGAACATCGAGAACGCATTATCCATCACGAAGCCGGACACTTTCTGGTTGCCTATCTTTTAGATATTCCTGTCATCGGTTATACTCTGAGTGCGTGGGAGGCTTGGAAACAAAAGCAACCAGGGCAGGGCGGTGTAAGTTTTAATGATCAACAGCTAGCATCCGAACTGGAGCGAGGAACTATTAGCATCCAAATGCTGGATCGCTACTGCACTGTTTGGATGGCGGGTATTGTTGCTGAGACTTTAGTATACAAAAACGCTGAAGGTGGGGCTGACGATAAAAATAAGTTAGCTGGAGTTTTAGCAAGTATAGGTTTTTCTGCATCTATTTGCGAACAAAAGCAGCGTTTTTTTGCTCTGCAAGCCAAAACTCTCCTGCAAGAAAATTGGTTAGCATATCAAGCTTTAGTTCATGCCATGCGCCAACGTGCCTCGGTGGCAGAGTGTATGAGCGTGCTCCAACTCAAGAGGAAACTACCTGAAGATGTGAAATAGGTTGAGAAAAAAAGTTCTCGTTTTCGCAGCCGATCGCACAGTTACGCCCAGCTGCTTTTGCTTGTAAAAGATGTTGATCAGCACGTTCAAGTAGACTGATTCCATTAGCATCATCTTCTGCTCGCAGACATGATGTACCTAGACTTACGGTGAGGTTAATAGACAGTTGATTGTTAATCGTGAAGGGTTGTTCGCTGACTATACGATTGAGACGATTTGCTACAACTAGTGCTTCATCGCAATTTGTATTACCAAGCAAAATCACAAATTCTTCCCCACCATAACGAAAAGGAGTATCCTGGCATCGCAGATTATGCTGAAGTCGGTGAGATAACAACTGCAAAAGGCGATCGCCAACTAAATGTCCGTAAGTATCATTAATTTTTTTAAAATAATCGACATCTAAAATAATTAAACTTAAAGAAGTTCGATGATGACGAGCTTTTTTAATTTGTCTAGGTAATTCCCAATCCAAAGCACGGCGATTGTTTAAGTCTGTTAGCGCATCAGATAGGGCGATTGTTGACAAAATATCGTTTGTACGCAGCAATTCGCGGTACTTCTGGGCTTTTCGCAAACCTGCTGTTAGTTGTGCTAATAGTAGGGGCTGGTTGATGGTTAAATCTACCGTAGTTATATCTCTATTGTCCTTGGGAGTTAGCCAAATGTAGGCATCGGCTCCTTGCTTGAGTGCGATCGCGTTCATCTCAAACTCCCACTCCCAGCCATAATCACTTCTATTAGCAAGCAATTGGGGACGGTCTTCCAAAAGGATACAGTAGATCCAAGATAGTTTTGTTTGTTCTTTTAGCCAGTAGCAAAGTTCGAGACTGCCATCATTGCTCGCTTGTACAAGAACAATATCGGGCGGTGTGATTTGAATGTAAGACACTGCCTGACTAATGTTATTGATAACTTCTATGCTAAAGGCACTTGCATCACGGATCTGATCCGGAAGTGTAGTGATAAAGTTTTTGCTTCCAAAGACCAGAATAGAAATTTTCATGGCTTTGCTTTTTGCCCTATATCAACTTCAAGGATACAAACCTATTAAAATCCCTTAATATTTTTTGTTACCTATATATACTGATGCGTTTTAACTAGGCTCAGTATCCCATATTTGTGATCTTGAACTTGCATATATACTTATCCCCTCTTCCTAACTGTACTTAATTACCACAGTAGTTAAAGTTAAAATTCAAGATACTTAATTTCTGTCTTTTACCTTTGGCATTTCAAACAGTAAAAATACTGAATCATCTTCAAAATCAGACAAAGTATTACTGTAATCTACTGTAATTTACAGGAATTATTGATCTAGAATTGTTATCCGATAACTTGTTCTCAATAATCTTAGGTTTTCCAATAAAAATTGTACAGGTTAAACAATTTTTCTGTTTTTATTATTTTGGTCTACGAATGATATATTCTTTATTTTATTTCATCCGTATAAATAATTACTAGTCAGTATTTTCTCAAGGCTAGTTCAATAAAAAATCAGTGTTATTTGTTACTGACAAATTGTAACACTTAAGTTTATCTTCTATTTTAAAACCAGTTTTTAGAGCCTCCATAATTCCACAATATCCTGATATTCACTAGTAATTGATAAAATTTTAGTGAATTGTGAGCCTGTTTTTTAAACAAAAATAAGAATAATATTAATGATAAAAAATACAGCTTTATAACAGCTAGCTATTAGCTGTCTTGTCCTCCGAGTCACTAAGTAGAATTACATAATAGCAAAACTGTAAAAAAATGATCCCAAATAAAATATTAAGAAATAATTCCAAGTTCAGAAATAAACATAGAACCCAAAATTAATTGGATTAGGGAGAGCAAACAGTACTCAGTGCAGTTAAGCGGCAAGCCGCCGCTTAGGCTGTGGTGTTTTTTATAAACTTTTGGTGACTCGATCAGTATCTATTGATAACCCTCTATTTGATAACCAGCTGCAACAATAGCTTGTTTAATAGATTCTTCAGAAGCTTGAGATTCTACGGTGACAGTTTTAGCTTTAACGTCTACCTCGACCTTTGCATCAGGTTCCATAGTGTGGATAGATTCCGTAATCGTTTCAGCACAACCTTCACAAGCTATGTTTGGAACTTTCAATTTTAATGCCATATAGTGACCTCAACTCATAAATTTGCCATCTTCTCAGGTATCTATCCTATTAAATAAAGATTAATTGCTCATCCGACTACAGTTAGGTGATTGTGTTACCATCGCCAACTGTAAGCTTCGTTGATTTTTGAATCTAAGTTTTCAGGTAGCAGCAAATTCAAACAAAATGTCAGAATTAGGATTATCCTCTCTGATGCAATTTCACTATCTCACGTAAATATCCCTCCCATGTCTTATCATCCCCAGTACCTCAGTGGTAACGAAATTCGCACCTTATTTCTCGACTTCTATGCCCAACGGGGACACCAAATTTTGCCAAGTGCCTCCCTCGTGCCAGAAGATCCCACCGTACTGCTGACGATCGCGGGGATGCTACCGTTTAAACCGGTATTTTTGGGACAGCGCACACCGGAATTCAAACGTGCTACTACTTCCCAAAAATGCATCCGCACCAATGATATTGAAAATGTCGGACGCACCCAACGGCATCATACATTCTTTGAAATGTTGGGTAACTTTAGTTTTGGCGACTATTTCAAAGAACAGGCGATCACTTGGGGTTGGGAAATCTCTACAACAGTCTTTAAGTTACCTCCAGAACACCTCGTTGTCAGTGTTTACGAAGAAGACGACGAAGCTTATGCGATCTGGCGAGATCAAATCGGCGTGCCAGAAAAGAGAATTAAGCGCATGGGTGCAGATGATAACTTCTGGAACTCTGGGCCGACAGGCCCTTGCGGCCCCTGTTCGGAGATATACTATGATTTTCACCCAGAACGGGGTGACGACAATATAGATTTAGAACATGACGATACCCGATTTATTGAGTTTTATAACCTCGTCTTCATGCAATACAACCAAGATGCAGAAGGCAACTTAACACCCCTTGCTAACAAGAATATCGACACCGGCATGGGTTTGGAGAGAATGGCACAAATTCTCCAACAAGTTCCCAATAACTACGAAACTGATTTAATTTTCCCGATTATTAAAAAAGCAGCAGAAATTGCTGGTGTTGATTACTACAAAGTTGACGAAAAAAATCAAGTTTCCCTAAAAATTATTGGCGATCACACTCGCGCTGTCGTTCATATGATTGCCGATGAAATCCGTGCCTCTAACGTGGGAAGGGGTTATATACTGCGGCGCTTAATTCGGCGTTTGGTACGTCACGGGCGCTTAATAGGCATTAATAGTGAATTTACCACCCAAGTTGCTGAAGTTGCTATTTCTTTAGCTGAAGATGCTTACCCCAATCTCCGTCAACGGGAAAATGCGATCAAAGCAGAATTGCAACGCGAAGAATCTCGCTTTCTTCAGACATTGGAAAGAGGTGAAAAACTGCTGGAGGAAATTATTGCTGAGGTGAAGCAGCAAGGCAAAACCCAAATTAGCGGTGAAGATGCCTTTACCCTATTTGATACCTATGGTTTCCCCCTAGAACTAACTCAAGAAATAGCAGAGGAAAACAACCTGACAGTCGATGTTGATAACTTCAATGTCGAAATGGAAAAACAGAGACAACGTGCCAGGGTTGCTCACGAAACTATTGACTTAACCGTGCAAGGTTCTCTCGACAAGCTCGCTGAAGATATTCAAGCTACAGAGTTTTTGGGATACTTCCAACCAACAGCTACTGCAAAAGTTGAAGCAATACTGGTAGCTGGCGTTTCCCAAGAAGAAGCAGAAGCGGGAACAGAAGTGCAAATAGTTCTCGACAAAACTCCGTTTTATGCTGAGTCGGGAGGACAAATCGGGGATAGGGGTTATCTCTCTGGTGAAGCTGTTGTCGCTACAATTCATGATGTCAAAAAAGAATCCGATTTCTTTGTTCACTTCGGATGCATTGAACGTGGAACTCTGAGAGTAGGCGATACTATTACTGCCCAAATCGATCGCGCTTGTCGGCGTAGGCTACAAGCGAACCATACTGCAACTCACCTACTGCAAGCGGCGTTAAAGAAAATTGTTGATGACTCGATCTCGCAGGCGGGTTCTTTGGTGGCGTTTGATAGACTGCGCTTTGACTTCAACTGTTCGCGCCCCTTAACACCAGAAGAAATACAGCAAGTTGAGGAACAGGTAAACAACTGGATTGCGGAAGCACACTCAGCAAACGTGGCTATTCTGCCCCTAGCCGAAGCAAAAGCTAAAGGTGCGATCGCTATGTTTGGGGAAAAATACGGCGAAGAAGTACGGGTGATAGATTTCCCTGGTGTGTCGATGGAATTGTGCGGTGGAACTCACGTTAGTAATACTGCTGAAATAGGCGTGTTCAAAATTATCTCTGAAAGTGGTGTTGCTTCTGGGGTGCGCCGGATTGAAGCTGTTTCTGGCCCGGCAATGCTAGACTACTTGAATGTGCGAGATAAAGTAGTTAAGGATTTGAGTGACAGATTTAAAGTCAAACCTGAAGAACTACCAGAGAGAATTACAACTCTGCAAAACGAACTGAGAACCACTCAAAAAGAACTAGAAACACTCAAGTCACAGCTTGCGATCGCTAAATCTGACAGTCTACTGCAAACAGTCGAAACTGTTGGCGATTATAAAATTTTGGTTGCTCAGATGGAAGATGTTGATCCAGAGTCTTTGAAAACAGCTGCCGAACGCCTACAGCAAAAACTTGGTGCTGGTGCAGCAGTAGTACTCGGTTCCGTTCCCGAAGCCGGAAAAGTCAGCTTCGTTGCTGCTTTCTCTCCACAGGTAAATAAGAAAGGCTTGCAAGCCGGAAAATTTATTGGTGCGATCGCCAAAATTTGTGGTGGTGGCGGCGGCGGGCGTCCTAACTTAGCACAAGCAGGCGGACGTGATGCGAGCAAGTTACCAGAGGCAATAAAGCAAGCTCAGAGTGAGTTAAAGTCAGCGTTGGCTTAATTTCTGTTTGTGGAGCGGGCATCTTGCCTGCCTGGAAATTATTAACAATTTTTGAGAATGGGTTAGGCGAAGGCATGACCCATTTTTTATTTACCTTCAAGAGTAAAACATTCTTCGGACACTTACGCAAAATTCCTCTAAAATCTTCCTTCCTCCGCGCCCTCTGCGGTTGATTATTCCATAACTCGTGCCTAATTTCTGATTCTGTAGGTAAACGCCAATTAAGACTGGGCATTTCTTTAGACAGAGGTTTTAACCTAGTAGAAAATTTATCTTTAAATCACTAGTTTCTAAGTGTATTTTGAAACTCCCGCCACGAACCAATTGGATTTTGTGGCAGATATTTTTGTAGACAGCAAACAGCGAATACAGTGCGGGAGTAGAGCATATGGCTATGATAGAAGTTTTACAAAAAATTTCTGATACTATTTGGGAAATTCCAATTTCCTACAAACAAGGAATGCTAGTTCCTGCTCGGATCTACGGAACAGAAAAGATAATTCAAGAATTAGACGAAGCAGTATACGATCAAGTCACAAATGTAGCTACACTTCCAGGGATAACTAAGTATGCTTTGTGTATGCCAGACGGACACTTTGGTTATGGTTTTCCCATTGGTGGTGTGGCAGCAATGGATGTAGAGCAAGGAGGTGTGATTTCTCCTGGCGGTATCGGTTTTGATATTAATTGCGGTATGCGGTTAATAGTTACTAATCTAACCTATGATCAAGTGAAGCCTCATATCAAAAAGTTAGTAGATAAGCTTTACGAACGGGTTCCTGCTGGAGTAGGAAGCACAGGTTTTGTGAAGCTTTCACGCAATGAATTTCGCAGAGTGGTAGAAGAAGGCGCACGATGGTGTGTTCGCAATGGCTACGGTAGGGAAGAAGACTTGCATTTTATTGAAGAAAATGGGTGTATTGCTGGTGCTGACTCTGCCAAAATCAGTGAAAAGGCTATTGATCGAGGTGTCAACCAAATTGGCACTTTAGGATCTGGTAACCATTATCTAGAAATTCAAATTGCTCAACCAGAAAATATTTTTGATCGCGAATTAGCCAAAAGTTTAGGAATTACTATCCCCAATCAAGTAGTCGTGATGTTCCACTGTGGTAGTCGGGGTTTCGGGCATCAAGTAGCTACAGATTATCTGCAAATCTTCCTCAAAGTGATGGAAAGTAAATATGGCATTAAAATTCTGGATCGAGAATTAGCCTGTGCGCCTTTCTACTCTCCTGAAGGACAAGCCTATTTTATTGCTATGAAATGTGGCATTAATATGTCGTTTGCCAATCGTCAAGTTATTCTACATCGCATCCGAGAAGTATTTTCAGAGATTCTCAAAAAGCCACCAGAAGATTTAGATCTGCATATGGTCTATGATGTAGCCCATAACACTGCCAAACTAGAGCGACATATTGTTGATGCTAAAGAGCGATCGCTCCTTGTTCATCGTAAGGGTGCTACTCGCGCTTTTGCTCCTGGTATGGCAGATCTACCTCAGCAATATAAGAATATTGGACAACCAATAATTATTGGCGGCAGTATGGAAACTGGCTCTTATCTATTAGTAGGCGTACCCAGTGGAGAGCAAACATTTTTCAGCACTGCCCACGGTAGCGGGCGCACAATGAGCCGGGCAAAAGCACGCAAAATTTATCGTGGGGACAAACTCCAAAAAGAAATGGAAAGTCGGGGTATATATGTCCGCACTACCTCTTACTCAGGATTAGCAGAAGAAGCGGGTGGTGCTTATAAAAATATCGATGATGTGATTGAAGCTACTGAATTAGCAGGAATTAGTAAGCGGGTAGTAAAATTAACACCGATTGGAAATATAAAGGGGTAAGTATAAGGCAGAGGGCAGTAGACGCGTTCGCCGTAAGGCGTTGCGTTAGCTAGCGGCGTATCCGTAGGTAGGTAAAATACTGTTTCTGTCTACTGTTCATAAATTTGGATTTTATGTTTAATTATGTCCAACTACGTAAAACCTATGTTTACTTATTATGAAAATACACACACCATTAACAGTAATTACTGGGCCGTTGGGAAGTGGTAAAACAACATTACTGCGTTATATTCTCGAAATCTTCCCCAAAAAAATTGCCATTTTAATGAACGAATTTGGTGAAATTGCCATTGATACCAAAATTATTCAAGGCAAAAATGTTCAAATGACAGATTTAGGTGGTGGTTGTGTCTGCTGTTCTTTATTAGGAGAATTTGAAGCTGCTGTTAATGAAATAATTGATACTATTGACCCAGATATAATTGTGGTAGAAACAACTGGAGTTGCAGAACCAGATGCTTTAGTTTTTGATATTCAAGAGAGTTTGACTAAAGTACGACTAGATGGGGTAATTACGGTAATTGATGCTGATGCAATGGTTAAATATCCATCTGTGGGACACACAACTCGATTACAACTAGAAGCCGCAGACATCATTCTTTTGAATAAAATTGATTTAATTTCTAAAAGTGAGTTAATAGCTATAGAAAAAAAATTAATTTCCATTAACGAAATTGCTTCGATTGTTTATGCTGTCAGAGGACAGGTAGATCCAGAATTACTGTTTGGTATAGGTAGAGAAAGAGTACAAGCACCACCACAACATATTCATCAACCAGAGTTTGAATCATTTAGCTACAAATCATCTGGTACTTTTAATCGCCCATGTTTTGAAGAATTTTTACATAATTTGGAAACGAATATTTATCGGGCTAAAGGATTTATCCGCTTTCCTGAAGGTATCTATTTGTTCAATTTTGTCGCTGGGCGTTGGGACTTAGAACCATTTGTACAAGAGGCAACAGAAGTAGTTTTTATCGGTAAATATTTGAGGGAAATCAAATCAGAAATTATTAATAAATTAAAGTTGTGTGAACAATAATCTGTTGCACTTTTACTAAAATTCTAACTTTTGACTTTTGAGTTTTAAATTTTAACTTGCTTATTATGCCCTACGAATTTCTCGAAGACGTAGCTACTGCTGATATAGCCTTTCGAGCTAATGGAAAAGACTTAGTAGAGCTTTTCAAAGCGGCAGGCGATGCCACAATCAATACTATGATTGAGAATTTGGAGGCAATAGAACCAAAAGAAACGCGACAAATTAACTTAGAAAATGATGCATTGGATCTATTACTTTTTAATTTTCTTCAAGAACTTATTTACTATAAAGATAGCGAACAAATGTTACTGCGACCACAAGAAATTCATTTTGAGCACAAAGATAGCAATCATCATCTTACCGCTATACTTCAAGGAGAAAAACTAGACAGCGATCGCCATCATCAAAGAGTAGATGTCAAAGCAGTGACTTTACATCGTTTTCAATTAGAAGAAACACAAAATGCTTGGATAAGTATGGTTATCCTTGATATTTAGAGCAAATTGAATAAGAAAATATATATGGATCCCCGACTTCTTTAAGAAGTCGGGGATCTGAAGATGCATTTTATATTTAAATTTTTTGTTTTACTTATAATTAAAGCCATAGTAGGTAGATAGCGATCGCCAAAATTGTTATGTCGATTATGATGTTGAGATAGATTTACTTGCTGTGACAAAAAATATCGACGCATCACACCAGGCCCCTTGTGTTGTAGTCGGTAATGCCTGGATCTCTGCCATATACTCAGCTTTGCACTCCTCTAATTGATTTGGTAAAAGTTGAAATACTTGATAACCAAAAACATTCTTTGAGTTAATTCTCCATAACTCTTCAGCAGTGTTAGCATCAGGTGTAAAGTACCAACCAAATTGTTCAGTTTGAACTTTAATATTATGAAAACCAGTTTCTTGTAAAAAATTATAACATTTCTCAATTTTACCTAATGGTTTATTAGGATTAGGAATTTTGATGCCATGCCTTGCAGCAACTTCTCTAAATATAGTTGAGGGAGGAAATGCTTTTTCTGACCAAGCATTAAACGCTAATATTCCATTTGGTTTTAAGAGGTTATACCACTGATGTAAAACATTGGAAATATTAGTTAAATAACAAATTGCCAAAGAGCATAAAACTACATCAAAATCTTTGTCTAGAAAGTTTAGATTATCTGCATCTGCTTCAATAAATTCAACATTTTGCAACCCAGACTTTACAAGTTTTTGTTTAGCATTTTTGAGCATTCCTGTAGAGATATCCATACCAATTACCTTACCGGAAGAACCAACTCTTGTGGCTGCATCAAGCGCAACTATACCCGTACCTGTTGCAACATCCAGTATTTTCTGATCTTTGCGCAGTTTGACAAGTGAAAGTAATTTCTTGGCTACAGGAGTGTAAAATTTACCCTGATCGTAATTAATTCTGGAATTAAAGTCGGTAAGTAATTGTCGTTTGTATGTTTGGTTATCTGCTGATTCAAGCATTCTCAAACTCCTCTAAATACTGGTTTAATAGCTCTAAATTAAAGCTCTTTAGAAGATAAGTATAATTCACAGGCATGGCATTGTATATATAGATTTTCAATGTATATAAATTTCACAATACTGAAAATATTATGTAATCTCTATAATGCACTTTTGAATACCAGTGATGTTTTGGTGATAGACTAAAAGGAAAGATTTAAAAGCAAAGTCATAAAAGCTTAAAAACACTATAAATGAATCTCAAAGAGGCAATCAAAAGAATTAAAAACAGAACTATCTCTGAATTTGTCAACTAAATTTGACAAATCAAGTAACTTAAATATCAATTTATCAAGCAACTAGTCAGTCGAAATCCAATTTAATTCCTTTCACATAGAAATAAGAGCAATTATTTAGCGATCAAACAATTGATATGATTCCGTGAAGGTCAAGCTGAAATGAAATGCATTATTCTATTGTGTAGGGTAGCCGCATAAACAAAACTCAATTCATCAGGTATTTATCAACTTAAAGATTGTTTCTAATTAAACTCATTACCTAACTAGTTGATAAATTGGTATTCAAAGCGGGCGACTAATATTTTCCCTCAATAAGTTCTTGCAGCACAACCAGATTTTTTATGAGTGAGTCCTATTCTCAAAAACAAGCGAAGCAAAATATAAATCAGCAACAGAGCTATTACCAAGATATAGAGAACCTAGATATATACACTTCGGAGCAGACAGAAATCTGGCTTCCAGAGTCTCCTCAAACACAAGCTTTGGAGCGACAATCAGGGAGGCTTAAGGTTAAGGCAATGATTTGGGCGATCGCTTTGAGTGTGCTACCTATTTTAACAGTAGGAACAGCCATCCACTATCATGGCACCCAGTTAATTACTAAGCAAATTCCTCAGTTGAAACAAGAGAGTGCGAAAGGTTCAACAGAAACCGAACTTTCTATCCATAGACAACTGTCGCTGTTGTTAACTGGAACTGGGATTACAGCTGTTTTAGCAGGAGCGATCGCTGCTTTTATGGCTAATCGTGCTATTCGTCCAGTCCAAAACGCTGCTGCAATTTCCACCACTATCATAAACAAGCTACGTCCGGAGAATGACGAAACTCATAATCTTGTTGCCAGTAAAGATGAATTATTAGTCTTAGAAACAAATATTAATTTAATTAAAGAACTACTTTCGGGTTTGCTATGGGAACAAAAAGCCGAAGCACAGTACTCTCAATTGTTAATTAAAATTAGCCAATACATTCGCGAATCGTTTAATGAAGAAAATATTTTTAGAAATACCGTTGAAGAAGTTCGCAAAGGTTTAAATCTTGAGCGTGTAGCGATTTTTCGATTCAATGCTAACTGGAATGGAACTTTTATCCAAGAATCAGTAACACCAGGCTTGCCAAAAGTTTTGTCAGTTACAGTCTCAAACCCAGGCTTTGAAGCAGGATATATCGAACAATACCGTAATGGTTGTATCCGTGCGATCGACGATATTTATCAAGCTGATTTAACTGATTATCATATTCAGTTACTGGAGCAATTTGGTGTTAAGTCTAGTCTCGTAGCACCAATTTTTAAAGGTAAGCAACTATTCGGTTTATTAATTGCCCACCAGTCCTCTAGAATCCGCTTTTGGCAACAGTCTGAGATTAATTTGTTTGCTCAAATAGCCATGCAAGTCGGATTTGCTCTTGATTACGCAAGGCTTTTAGAGTACACCGATAGAAAGGTTAATTTAGCTCAAGTATTTATAGACATAACTCGTCGGATTCGAGAATCACTCAACGAAGAGGATGTCCTCAAAAACACCGTCGAAGAAGTTCGCAGAGCACTCAGCACTGATAGAGTAATTGTTTATGGCTTTGATGCAAATTGGTATGGCACTGTGATTGCAGAATCAGTGGTTCTCGGTTTCCCCAAAGTGTTGCGAGCCGAAATCAAAGATCCATGTTTTGCTCAGGGATACGTAGAAAAATATCAAGCCGCGCGAGTTCAAGCAACTAGCAACATCTATGAAGCTGAGTTGAGTGAGTGTCACATTCGGCAACTCGAAGCCTTTGCTGTCAAAGCAAATTTAGTCGCACCAATTCTTAAAGACGAGCAGCTATTTGGTTTGTTAATTGCTCATCAATGTTCTAGAGCGCGTGCTTGGCAACAGTCTGAAATTGATTTATTTGCCCAGATTGCCATGCAAGTTGGTTTTGCTCTCGACCATGCTAGGCTTTTAGATCAAGTTAAGCAGGCATAACAATCTTCTAACGCTATTTTTATTTGTAAAAATTAGAATCTTTCCAATAGGAGTGACGAAGCCAACACTGAATTATCAGATGTTGCATGAAAGTTGTATATAACTTTACAAAGGCAAGATTTTCTGGAATTCTTAGTTTTACACATCTTGATACTATATATAGCCAGTGGACGAGGGAAACCACTGGCTTTTTATTGCTCGTTTGGGTTTAATAGACAGATTTGAATACATTGTTTTCTGTCCAAACATCTTTCTAAATCTTCACTTTTTCTCTACTTCCCAATAATTTCTGGCACTAGAAAGTGTTAATCGCAATAATTGAGTATTTCCTAGTTCCAGAAATGTTTGTGGAACCAAAGGCACAATTTCCAAAGCGGTAATCAATTTTTCTCCTATGGCTTGTGCTAACAATGGTGGTACTGCATTCCCTACTTGTCGGAATCCATGCCACTTGGTTTGGTGAAATCTGAACCAATCTGGGAAGGAATGCAATCGTGCAGCTTCTCGAACGGAGATTACCCGTGTTAATACTGGATGAATCGGACGGGGAGATGTATGGCTACCACGACTGTAATCCGTACCAGCACGTAAAGTATGGCATAAACCCTCGATATTCAAACGTCGCAGGCGGCTAATAGCTTCTAATTCTCCAGGTAGGGTTTTGGCAAAGCGGATTTTGGAGCTTTCTTGATGTTGAGTTTGCATGGAACTAGTTAGCAATTGGGGGTTCCACAACCTGGGGTAGGAAAAATTCTGTATCGGTAATTGGGGATAAGTTTCCCAGTACTGAGTCTCTGGTACCAAGTCCCTAGTATTGGGGTGAAAGCGTAACATTTGCACATAACGACTAGATTTTCTATTCAGACTTAGTAACTGCGATCGCGAAAGCAAAACTTCATCGCTAGTTTTTAATTCTGGGAAATCATCTATATCCGGCAAGTCAGCGATCGCATCTCTAACGGTGGGGGCTGGGTATTGAATACTAGGCACTAGGTAGCGGCTAGAAGAATCCCTAGCTCCAATTAGAAATAACCGTCGCCGCTTTTGAGGTACACCAAAATTTGCCGCATTCAAAATTTCTTTTTGTACATAGTATCCTGCGGCTTCAAACTTATTAATAAGTTGTGACAGTAAATTTCTATGCTCTCCTGCATTCATTCCTGGCACATTTTCCATCACAAAGTAACGAGGATGTAATTCTATTACCAGGCGGTAAAAGTGAAAAATCAAATTATTACGATCATCCTCTAAGTCTCTCTTACCCATAATAGAGAAACCTTGACAAGGCGGCCCGCCAAATACTAAATCTATTTTTCCATCCCAACTTTCCGATGCGGAGAAACTTTCATTTACATTCTCCGCGTCACCGTGTCTCCACCTCCCCGCGTCCTTCCCCTGGTGGGCAAACCAACTGCGGTAAGCTGCCTGTTGTATTATCTCACCTGTTACATTTGAGATATCCGCACACAATACCTGAGTCAGGGGAAAGTTGAAAGAGTAGGTGCAAGCATGGATAGGATCGTACTCTACCGCGACTAAGACATCAAACCCAGCTTGCTCAATACCCAGAGAAAATCCACCGGCGCCAGCAAATAAATCTACTGCTACTGGACGCCGTGCTTTTAGACTTTGGATTGTGGCTTTTAACTCTACCAATGGTGGATTTTTCTTTAAAAAACGCAAATAGACGCTGCAAATAGCGTCTTGGTTTTTGATTGATTGACTTTAAGCTTAATCTAAAATTTCAAATCTACAATCTAAATACAATCTAAAAATTGGGGAGCATTTGCAAAATTTCTTGAGCAGCGCGATCGCATACTCCTAACTCTCCTATACATTGCCGCATTTGCTCGTAATCTGCCTGAATTTCCAGTTTACATTCTTGGTTCAGCAAAAATTCTACAGCTGTTTGGACAATATTCTCTCTAGTCGCTTGTTCTTGAATAAATTCTGGTACTATTTGTTTCATCACCATCAAGTTTACTGGTGAAGCAAAGGGGAAAGAGATTTTCAGGATTTTCCTACCTACCCAATAAGTAAAGGGATTGAGACGGTAAAGTATTACCTGCGGCACATTCAATAAAGCAAGTTCTAAATTTACAGTACCGCACTTAGTAATTGCCAAATCTGCTGCGGCAAGTACATCCCGCTGTTGATCTGAGACTAGAGTGGCTCGTAAACCATACCGTTGTATTTCTTGTTCTATCTTCTGACGGTAGATTTCCAGAGATAGCGGAATCCAGAAATGTACTAGAGGCAGTTTGGCTTGAATTTCTTGCGCCGCATCAAACATTACTGGTAGGAGATACTTGAGTTCTTGGTGACGGGAGGCAGGTAAAAGCGCCACAGCGATCGCATCAGCTTCGATTCCCAACTTGGCACGCGCCGCCTCTCGACTGGGGAAATTGTCCATTCTATCTACTAGCGGATGCCCCACCCAGGTAACATTTACACCCATGTTTTTAAAATAACGTGTTTCCTCAGGGAAAATAGCTAGGAGCTTGTCACTAACATTAGCAATTCGAGATGTATTGCCAAGATTAATGGAAGAAACCCACACTTGTGGTGCAATATAATATACAATCGGTATATTTGGGAAATGGCGGCGAATGTAATTGCCAATGCCTAAATTTGGCCCCATATAGTCAATTAACACCACCAAATCTGGTGGATTTTGTTTGAGATAGGCGATCGCTCGTCGCTGAATTTGCAGAGTTGGCAACACAAAAGGCAGAGCTTCCAAAAGCCCAAAAGATCCAATCTCACTGGTATTGGCTAGTAAATTAGCTCCTGCTGCTGCCATTTTGTCGCCACCCAACGCTACAATTTCTACTTCCAACTCAGCAGCAAGTGCTTGTCTTTGTAGCGCGGCAACTAATAGCGATCCCTGTAAATCGCCGGATACTTCACCAGTACTGATAAATATTCGCATTTAGTAATTATGGCAATAGGGACTAGGGACTAGGGGCTAGGGACTAAGAAAGAAGCACCAGGAGCAAGAATGTGATTCACGATTCTCCGTGTCCCCGCGTCTGGGTTCCTCTTCTTAGCCGTTAGCCTCTAGCCCCTTATTCTCAAGACTCATCACTGCTGCTGGCTGCTTTCCCTTTTCCAGGAATTAAGCCGCGTCTACCCGGCATCTGAGAAAGTAGGAGAAAACGACGCAAGTGTTGCAAATGTTCTGTATCTCCCAAGAGTTCCAGTTCTTCTAAAGCATCTTTGAAAGTGAATTCAGAACGATAAAGAATGCGGAAGGCTTTTTTGAGGGCTTGTAAATCAGCTATCGAAAAACCAGCACGTTTGAGTCCCACAAGATTGAGTGTTCGTACTCGCGCCGGATTCCCTTCCACCGTCATAAAAGGTGGCACATCTCGATCTATACGTGCCATACCCCCTACCATTGCGTGTCTGCCAATATGCACGAATTGGTGAACACCCAAAACCCCACTTAGCCTAGCACGTGACTCTATGTGAACATGACCTGCTAACGCCACCGAGTTAGCAATTACTACAGAGTCTTCAATGACACAGTTATGCCCCACATGAGCATAAGCCATAAATAAGTTACCATTACCAATTTTTGTTTCTTCGCCTGTACCAGTAGCGCGATTAATTGTGACGTATTCCCTAATCAGGTTATCATCGCCAATCTTAACCCAGCTAAATTCGCCATTGTACTTCAAATCTTGAGGTTCCATGCCAAGCACAGCACCTGGAAAGATTTGATTTCGCGCTCCTATGTCTAGAGGCCCCTCTAGCACTGCATGAGCACCAATTGTGGTTTCGGACCCTACTTTTACATGCCCTCCAATCACAGCATAGGCACCGACTTGCACTGTAGGGTGGAGTTCCGCATTAGGATGAATAACAGCAGTTGGATGAATAAGCGTCTTCAAAGGTGCATCTCCAGAAGATTAAGAGTGCAAAGTATTCTCAAAATTTAGTAGCCGTAGACACCCGCAGGGCGAATTCCCGTTAGGGTAAGCGTCGGGTAGCAACTTTAAGTGTGAGGGCGGAGAAAATTAGCAAATTATACCATATTTTTTATGGCTTTTTGCTTTGACTGAGGTCTTGTTAAGTAGTCTGTAAAGGCACTTCACGGTTGTGCCTTTACCACAAAAGAAGATTTTTAGCTAACAAGAGAAAACATGAGTTCACCTTCAGCAGCAAGCTGGCCGTCTACTTCAGCCTTAGCTTGCATCTTACCGAAACGACGTTGTTTAACCCACAACAGTTCCACGGTCATTATAAGTTGGTCTCCGGGAACAACCTGACGACGAAAGCGGACTTTATCTATACCAGCAAATAAAAAAAGTCCACCCTCCAATTCGGGTACTTGTGTCATCACAACACCGCCAACTTGTGCCATCGCTTCTACAATCAACACACCTGGCATAATCGGACGCCCTGGGAAATGACCTTGAAAATGGGGTTCATTAACTGTAACGTTTTTAATACCTACAGCTCGCTTTCCAGGAGTGTAGTCAATAATCCGGTCTACCAGTGCAAAGGGGTAGCGGTGCGGTAGAAGTTTCTGAATTTCTTCTGCTGACAGTATGGTTTTTGTTTCCGATTTACTAGTAGTGGAATGATCTGACTGCTCCTGAGTAGGTGCTGGCGTGGGCAGATTGGTTGTGTTTACTTCAGTGACAGTTGACATTGACTGTATATTTAATATCAGTGTTGATTGGGTTGTTAGGTAACTCTTTGAACGTAATGGTTTGTGAGTTATTGATTGTCGGTGATCAAAAAGTACCATTAACCGCGAACCACTAACTAGTCCCTTGTCGCAGATCTGAAATTTTCTGTGCCAGTTGGATATGTAAATTGTGGCTAGCTTTATATGCTAAAAAATGAGCGCAGGGTATTTTTCCTACTAAGCTCAAGTCTCCTATTAAGTCCAAAAGTTTATGACGTACGGGTTCATTGGCAAATCTTAATGGTGGATTGAGCCAGCCTTGTGGCCCGCAAACCAGAGCATTTTCTAGGCTTCCACCCTTGATTAACCCAGATTTTTGTAAATATTCAATTTGATGTAGTAAACCAAATGTGCGGGCAGGAGCAATTTCAACAGCAAAACTGGCATGATTAGTGGGATGGGAAGTTGGTGACCAACTATACCATTGATTGCCAATAGCAGGCAGATCGAAGTCAATGCCATAGGTAAAGCGGGGTGTCGGTGCCGGAAAAGCACACACAAAGGCATCTTCCTCACGTACCCAAATTGGTTCATTTGTGGGTAAGTAGCTCTCTTGCTCTACATAAGCTTGTGAAACTAAGCCTACCTGAGCAATACTGTCTGCCCATACCTTTGCTGAACCATCTAAAAGTGGTACTTCTGGGCCATTGATTTCGATCCGGGCATTATCTACACCCATACCAGTTAAAGCTGCCAACAAATGCTCTACAGTCCGAACACTTATCTCGCCTTTGCCTAGCTGAGTTGACAGAACCGTCTGACTCACCGCCGCGACTTGTGCTGGAATTATCGGAGTATCTGGTAAATCTACCCTGACAAAGTATCTTCCACTACGTACTTCTGCTGGGAATATCTGCACTTGGGTACTAATACCACTATGCAATCCCACTCCTGTATGGATGATTTCAGCTGCTAATGTGTGTTGTTGCATATTGCTATGTATCCTGTATCATTAGTCATTTGTCTAGAGCTAATGACTAATGACTAATGACAAATGTCCAATTAAAATCTTTCACCAATACCAAAATTGATGCGGCTATCTCCTTCATCGTTGATACCATAATCAACACGAATTGGGCCAAGTGGTGATTGTACCCTGACGCCGATACCGTAGCCATAGCCAGTACCGTTTTTATCTAGCAACTCACCCGCTCTAGTCTCCGAGCCGAAGTCGGTGCCAACATCAAAAAATAGTGCGCCACTGACTACAGAGAACACTGGGAAGCGATACTCAAGCGAGGCTTGGGCGAAACTACGAGAACTGCCTAATGCACCTTCTTCATAACCCCGAACAGAGTTACTACCACCCAAAGTAAAAGCTTCGTAAGGAGGCAAGTCACCAAGTACAGTTCCTCCTTGAATATTAAAGGCAATGGTTTGCGGCCCCTTGGTAAAATTCAAAAATCTGACTGGGAAATATTGACTGTAGCTGCCTCGCAGTCTAGTCATAAAAATACTGCCCAGCCCTACTGGTACAGACTGATCTACCCCTAGACGGAAGAAAGAACCACTTGTTGGTTGCAATGGATTGTTGCGACGATCGCGTACTGCTCCAAGTTGTACCAGCAACAAATCATCTTGTCCTTCTCCAGATTGAGTCAAATCAATACAATTGCTTGGATCTTGCTCACAAGGTACTGTTACGTCCTCCAGCCTACCTCGCCTTCTGAGATCACCATCGCGATCGCGGCTAGAAACTCTTTGATACTGTAAACCAGCTGAGGCTGTCCACTCTGCACGCTCGTAAGGATTTCTAGACAACGGACGGCTAAAGGTTACACCACCACCCAAACGTAAAATTCGGGGGCGATCACCATCATCTCCCGGATTTCTGGGATTATAGGTCTCAATATCCTGATCTGGGCCATCAAAAATCAACGAAATCGAGCGACGGCGAAAACCATTAATTGTGTAGGAGGTTCGATATGGATCGCCAGCTATCCAGGGATCTGTAAATCGGACATCAAACAGAAATTCTCGTTGTCCTATCTGTAACTCTGTTCCTAGTTTTTGGTTTCTACCATTCAGGTTTTGCTCTTGGTAGCTAATTGTACCAAATAGTCCACTTGCAGTACTAAAACCCGCCCCGGCTGCGATCGAACCAGTGTTGCGCTCAACCACGTTTACTACTACATCCACTCTACTGGGGTCAGTGCCTGGATCTAGAGAAACATTCACATCTTCAAACAAACCTAGTCCGAATACCCGTTGCAAGTCTCTTTGCACAATGTTGCGGTTGAATACCGTTCCTGGTCTCAACTGCAATTCTCGTGTAATAATATAAGGCTGCGTTTTCCCTCGAATCGGTTCTCCCTTTTCGGTTGTCTCTTGCCCTTCTTTAGTGCGGAAACGGACGCGGATATCTTCTACCACCCCTTCTGCTACTTGTAAAGTGACAACCCCGTTTTCTGTTACTTGCGGCGCTCCAATTACCTGCGCTAGTACATAACCTTGATCTTGATAACGTTTGGTTAACTGCTTGATGCCTTCCTGTAAATCACGTAAATTCAAAATCTGCCCGTATTGGTTGCGGAAAATTTCATCTACAACCTTTGGATCTAATACTGAAGGTATGCCAGTACCGGGATTTGCTTGGATATTTACGTCACGTAAGACAGGGTTAGGTTGAACTATAAAGCTTACCCGCACTCCCAACGGTGTATCTTCTGGCACTGCTTGCACGTTGGAGAAAAAGCCAGTTGAAAAGACGGCATTAATATCTTCTTGCAGTTGCGATCGCGTTGTTGTCCTTCCTGGTTGAGTACGAATAGCTCTGTAAACTTCGTCTTCTAGTTGGGGTGTTAGCGCCTGTCCAGTTTGAGATCTCACTAACACTTCCGATACTAACACGCGGGGTTCTGTTTCTGTTTGTTCTTGATTTTGTTGATTTTCAGGAGTTGTTGGTAATGCTGGTTCAGTCCCAGGAGGAGTAGTATTTTGCTGATTAGGAGTTGGAGTGGGAGCTTGAAAAGGCGATTGTTGAGTTCCCGCAGGAGGAGTGGGAGCTTGGAAAGGTGATTGTTGAGTTCCCGCAGGAGGAGTGGGAGCTTGGAAAGGTGATTGTTGAGTTCCCGCAGGAGGAGTGGGAACTTGGAAAGGTGATTGTTGAGTTCCCGCAGGAGGAGTGGGAGCTTGGAAAGGTGATTGTTGAGTTTCTGAAGGAGGAGTGGGGGCAGGAGTAGGATTTTGGGCAATGGTTTGATTTGCCCAAGTTGTGCCTATGCTCCTTGGTGTTGTCTTCAGCGCTGCTGCACCTGACAACATAGCTTGATTTACCCAGTTTGTGCCTATGCTCCTTGGTGTCGTCTTTAGTGATGCTGCACCTGAGGTGCTATTAACTTTTGTCTGCTGATTTGTTGATAGTTTAGCTACTGTATTTGTTTGGTTTGGGTTTTTATAAGTTTGTGTATTAGTTGGTAGCTCAGAAGTTGGTGCTACTTGCTGGGAAGTCGTCTTCACCACTGATGCTGCTGGAAACACAGCACTAACTTCATGCTCCTGATGCTTTGTTGGTGGTGTATTTGCCTGAGGTTGGAAAGTTTGAAATATTTTTGTACTTGCTGATGTTGCAGAGTCTGTTACAGATACTTGGGGAGTTGTCTTCAGTGCTGATGCTGTTGGAAATACAACTTGTCCCTGAGTTGCTGCTGGAATATCAACTATCTTTTGTTGAGATTTTTGAGAAGTTTGTACAGTTGTTGGCGTTGTCAAGATTGGTACGAGCGCCTCTGAAGTTCCTGCCTCTGAGGTTCCTGCTAACACATCAACAGCAGGGAATGAGGTGTTAACTTCCTGCTCGCGATCAGTGGTTGATGTGAAAACTTCTGCTGTTTGTTTTGAATTCTTTGTGGTTTGTGCTTCTGCACTAAGCGAGCTGCTTAAAGGGGCTGCGATCGCCACCACTGTCATAAACACGGGAGATAGGCGCATTTTATTTTGATTCCTCTTCACGTCCACACACCATCAAAAGGCAATTAAACTTTCAGTTAAAAGGTAAAAGTAAAAACATAATTATTACTCTCGCCATTCTACTTTATAAGGCAAAATGCCGAAGGCAGAAGTTAAAGACTTTCGTTGTTTTTCTTTTACTCAAGGAGCTGAGGATTGATGGTTGGTAAGACGCGACTAATCACTGCTATACAGTTGTTAGTTGTTTTTGATTAGTTGTTTGTTCCAATCAACTCAACAATCCTCAACTGATTTTTATTATTCCCTTTCTACTGCTTTAATCACTCGTCGCAGAACCTCCTGATAAGCATCTTCTACATTCCCTAAGTCACGGCGAAACCGATCTTTATCCAAAACACGACGGTTAGGATCATTCTCCGCAGAAATATCCCATAAACGGCAGGTATCTGGACTAATTTCATCCGCAAGTAACAACTGTTGTTGTGAATTCAAACCAAATTCTAGTTTGAAGTCTACAAGGGTAATATCACACTCCAGGAAAAAGTCCTTCAGAAATTCGTTTATTTGCAGTGCTAGATGGGTAATTTTGTTAACTTGTTCCACAGTCGCCAGTTCCATCAACAGTAGGCGATCGCGTGTCAATAAAGGATCTCCTAATTGATCGTTTTTATAATAAAACTCCACCAAGGGCTGTTTTAGCACAGTTCCTAGTGGTAATCCTGTTTGCTGACAAAGACTACCAGCAGCAATATTTCTCACAACTACTTCCAACGGCAAAATTTTTACTGCTTCTATCCGCATTTGATTAGGAGCAGGATTATCAATGAAGTGGGTTTTTATGCCACGTGCTTCCAATTCTTTGAATAATTTACTAGAAATGCTACAATTTATATCTCCTTTCCCTTGTATTCTTCCGCGTTTTTGTGCGTTAAAGGCTGTAGCATCATCTTTGAAAACAGCTAAAAAGATTTGCGGGTCATCCGTGGGATAGATAATTTTGGCTTTGCCTTCGTATAACTTAGTGTGGACAGACATGGTGACAAGTAAGGTTTTAGGCTATGGGCGGCTTTTACACGTTCAAGCTTAACCATTTTATCTTTTGTTGTTATTTATTAATCATTGGTAGCGCTGCCGTCAACAAAAGATATGGATGCACAAGCGCAAAATTATCCTAGAAAATAAGTGTTTAGGGTTTTTTATATATTTACTTCAGTATAAATAATAATTCTTCTAAGTAAAAATACTAGTTATTGTAAAAAAATAAACAAATATTTCAGTGTTTATCGTGAAGCAAAAGAGTCTATATATATAGGCAAAATAACTAAATAAAATCAACGCCAGAAATTAGACATTTGCACAGCTAGAACTGAACTTGTAATAAATAATCTTAGATTATCAAAGTGAGCGCGTTAAAAATGGTGAACAAAGATAACTTTCTGTACCCTAAAGGTCGTTACTACGGTCAAGTCAAACCAGAGAACTTAGTGTTTAATGCTAATTTGCAGGAGTTTGCCCAAAAAGTAAGTTATATTTGCAATTTAGAAACTTCTGGTAAAATTCCTCCAGAAGAGGCATACGAGCAAATCAAAGCTCTTTGGAAAGGTTTGAAAAGGAGTAAAAAGCAATTAGGAATAGGTGAAGATCCTTTCCGGCTAGATGATGGTAACGCTAGCAGTGATGGTGAAAACTAGGAGAATAATATCAGCATGAGTTTAAATTAGAACCTGTGCTTGCCGTGTATATATTATTAACTTTTAAGCTAAGTTCTGAAATTTAGGCAAAAGAAAAAAGTTTGAAGTTAGCAAAATGTATTTAGAATTAGGTAAAGTCTTTGGCAGCAGCAAGATTGTGCCAAACTCTTTCTTCGCTTCATAAATTTTGTACATTGGGCTTTTTGCAAAAAATCAGAATTTAGATTAGTTACAACTATTAAAAGGAACACAGATGGACACCGATAAAATAAAAATCTGTGTTTATCAGTGTCCATTTGTAAAAAGTTTGTAGACGCGTAGCAGCTTTCCAAAAAAAGGTTCGCCGAGTTCAGACATTCTCTATTTAAGCTGTGCAGAGCGCATCTTTGTGCAGTGTTCTTAAAGGAGCTTTAAACTATTTCAAGACAGTAATTGATTAGTTTGAAAATAGAATGAGCAAAAAGTTTATTGCACATAAGGGAATAAACCAAGGAATTGGATCGCAAACTCTTGAGATGAGAAGATGGAGTATCAAATTCAGGATTAAGAATTATAAAAGTTAAAAGCCAAATTCTTTTTGCTTTGTATTTTTATTCCTAATCCAGACAATTATGCCGCTTTTGGTAACTCGGAATAAATTATCTTTTGATAATAATCTTGTAATTGGCGAGTGGCAGCTGCCCATCCCCAACGTTCTGCTTCTTGACGTGCATTTTGACGGATAATTTCTCGTTCTTGTTTATTTTCTAGTAGACGAATTGCTGCTGCGATCGCACCCGCATCGCCTGTTTGGGGATCAAACAAATATCCATTGACGCCATCTGTGACAATATCGGGAATGCCGCCAGAACGAGCCGCTACTACAGGGCAGCCAGCTGCCATTGCTTCTAGCAATACCAATCCCAGTGTTTCTGTACGAGAAGGAAAGACAAAAGCATCAGCGCTTGCAAATGCAGAGGCTAATTCTGCTCCAACCAAATACCCAACAAAATGAGTGTTTGTATCACTAAAGTACTTTTCTAAGTTTGCCCTGTGAGGGCCATCTCCTACAAGTGCTAATCTTGCTTCGGGGATAGCTTCTAATATTGGTTTAATGCGCTCAATTTCTTTTTCAGCAGAAAGACGCCCAACGTAGAGTAGCAAAGGGCTATCTGGATGATTTTGCGACAGGCGCGCTCGCATTTGCTCGGAAGCTGAACTGGGATGAAATGTTTCTGTATCTACTCCCCGTTGCCACAAATTTACTCGCTCAATACCATGTGCTGTTAATTCCTCCATCATTGCTGTGGAGGTACATAGATTTAAAGCTGCTTGGTTGTGTGCAGATTTCAGTAATTCCCACAATAATCCTTCCAACATTCCCAAACCGTAATGTTGCAAATATTGGGGCAGATGGGTATGATAAGAAGCTACTAGCGGGATATTTAACATTTTGCTATAAAATATGCCTGCTATCCCTAGAACAGCTGGATTTACTACATGAACAATATCTGGCTGAAACTTTTCTAAAATATGACCAATCGCTGGGCGCGGTAGTGCCATTTTTAACTCTGGATACAGTGGTAGTGGAAAACCAGAGACACCATATATTTGCGCCCCTTTATATTCAGTCATACCACCATCTGGACAAATTACCAGTACTTGGTCTCCCCTACGTTGTAGGTGTTCAACTGTGTGGCGCAAGCGCGTAACGATGCCGTCAACCTTGGGCAGAAAGGTTTCGGTAAATAGAGCAATCCTCATAAAATACTTAATTGATTACAGGCAGAGCGTTTAGATAATCCCAACTTCTGAGCAATTACACCATTAATCACAGAGTAAATCGTCTGCTGGACTAGGAGCAATTGTGTGCGGACTTAGTCCATCATGATCTTTACTTTCTTCAGAATAGCCGTTATTAGCAGCAAAATCACTAATTATTGGATGATATAGTCGACTGTTAGTGAGCGCTGGTCGTTATTGGATCGGAAAACCTAACGATTAGTTTGAGACCAGCGACTAAACTTGATTTCAGTAAGTTTCTTTAGCTAGCCTTATTCACATTTACAATTGTTAATTTTGATGGTTTGCTGGTAGTTTTGGTTAACAGTATTTAGCACTGCCGATTCAGGAATTAGTCGGTAGATGTTGATATGACTAATTCCTAGTTCAGGCAGTACTATAAACATAACCAGAATAAGCGATCGCCTATTTATCCGTTATTGCTACGATGCCAAGTAACTTTCGGCAAAATTTGATATTTGTCAACTCGATTTTGATATTTGACGGCAAAGTTGAGCAGAGAATCGAGCAAAGAATCAGAGAGATAATGAGGCTGTAGTCCTAAATCCAGCAGCTTAGTGTTTTTAGCATTGAAATAATGTTCTTCTTTCTCGATTCTAGGATTCTCCAAATTATTAATTTCCACATTTAGTCCCATCGCGTTTCCGGCTTTTTTCACCATTAGCGCCAAGTCACCAACACTAAATTGTTCAGTAAATTGGTTAAATACGCGAAATTCACCAGATTGAGCGGGGTTAGCGATCGCTATTTCTATACATCGCACTGTATCGCGAATATCCAAAAATCCGCGCGTTTGTCCGCCTTTACCATAAACTGTCAAGGGGTGTCCAATGGCAGCTTGAATGCAAAAGCGGTTCAACGCAGTTCCAAACACACCATCATAATCAAGGCGATTAATTAACAGTTCGTCCATCCCAGTTTCTTCTGTTAAGACGCCATAAACAACACCTTGATTTAAATCTGTTGCCCGTAGTCCCCAAATGCGGCAAGCAAAGTGGATATTGTGGCTGTCATGTACTTTGCTTAAGTGATACATTGAACCAGGTTGTTTGGGGTAGGGCAAAGTGTCTTTGCGCCCATTGTGTTCAATGGTGATGTAGCCTTCTTCTATATCTATATTAGGTGTGCCATATTCACCCATTGTTCCCAACTTCACTAAGTGACAGTCTGGGAAATCAGCTTTCATCGCGTACAGTAAATTTAGCGTACCGACAACGTTATTAACCTGCGTCATCACTGCGTGTTCGCGATCAATCATCGAAAATGGAGCTGAACGTTGTTCGCCAAAATGCACGATCGCATTTGGCTCAAATTGATGCAGCGCCTTTTGGAGAAAATCATAATTTGTAATATCGCCAACAAACAGGTCGATAGATTTACCTGTTAAATCTTTCCAACGTTGGATACGTTGCTGAATTGGCGCGATCGGGGTGAGAGTTTGTACACCCAGTTCATTATCCCAGTGCCGCCGCACCAGACTATCTAAAATACCAACTTCATAACCGCGATTAGAAAGGTAAAGTGCGGTTGCCCAACCGCAATAACCATCGCCACCAATAACCAGGACTTTCATTTTCACCAGTTTTTACTCGCTGATAGCTAAATCTACCAGGTTTGTGTCCCCTCTAAACCATCTGATAGGGAGATAAGGGGACAAGAAAGCAGAGGGGAAGAATAACTACTATCTACTAACCACTAACTACTAACTACTAACCACTCCACAGGCGGGTTTAAAAGATAAATCACCATCCCATTGTAAATAAATGTTACAAACGTGCCGTCAAAACGTTTTACTGTCTTGACAACCATAAGCAGACTCGATATCGTTAGATACATACCCGGGTAAGACCGTTAAAGAGTTATGCAAGCTAAGCAAAAGGTTACTTTGTATTTATCGCCGGAACTGCATAGAAAACTAAAGATACGTTCAGCAGTGGATTCTGAACCAATGTCGGAGCTTGCCGAACGCGCCCTTGTTTTCTACCTGGCACATTCAGAACTAGTAGATGAAGGAACTTCTTACGGAAGTACTCATAAAGTCTATAGTTGCCCAAACTGCGAAAGTTCACTTGTTTTACGGGATGGAGAATTGGTTGCCTTAGGTCAACAGCCGGGGTTAATAGGTCAAGAACACCTTCCAATGGAAGAGATGGAAAAAGAATTAAACCATCCTAAGGGTGAGGAAGAATTAGTTCCTTGCTAGATAGGAATTAGGAAGACAATTTTGAATTCATGATTCCGCCGTTTTTGCCAGAAGTGATGTCTGGAGTGTCTGTAAAAGGTCTCAAGTAGGTCGATGTATGAAAGAAGAGCTCAATATTCTCATTCAGGCTCAATACCCTTTAATCTACCTTGTGACCTCCGAGGAAGAGCGGGCTGAGCAAGCAATTTTTACAATCGCTCAATCATCCAAGCCACAGCGCCGAGTCTACGTTTGGACAGTAACTCATGGCATCGTGGAGTATGGTCAACCCCGTAACGTGACTCAACATAATACCGTATCTCCGGAAGCGGCGATTGAGTGGATCATTCGACAGAGAGAACCAGGCATATTTATTCTTAAAGATTTACATCCTTTTATTGATGCGCCTGCGACAACAAGATCTTTGCGAGATGCGATCGCCGGTTTTAAAGGCACGCAGAAAACAATTCTCTTAATGTCGCCAATGCAGCAAGTACCCATTGAGCTGGAGAAGGAAGTGGTTGTTCTCGATTTTGCACTTCCAGACATGGGTGAATTAAATAAAGTTTTAACTAATCATATAGATCATCATCGTGGGCGACGGTTGACTACAGAAGCACGGGAAAAGCTTCTTAGAGCAGCTTTAGGATTAACTAAAGACGAAGCCGAGAAAGTTTATCGCAAAGCACAAGTAACAACTGGGCGCTTAACTGAAGAAGAAGTAGATATAGTTCTATCTGAGAAAAAGCAGCTAATCAGACGTAATGGTATATTAGAGTACATAGAAGAAGATGCAACCATTGACGCTGTTGGCGGTTTAGAAGAATTGAAGAAGTGGCTCAAGCAACGCTCTAATGCTTTTACAGAGAGAGCGCGAGAGTATGGTTTACCTCAACCTAAGGGAATGTTAATTTTAGGTGTTCCAGGTTGTGGAAAATCCTTAATTGCGAAAACCACCTCTCGGCTATGGGGCTTGCCATTGCTGCGGTTAGATATGGGACGAGTCTACGACGGCTCTATGGTGGGGCGCTCGGAAGCTAATTTACGGAATGCCCTGAAAACAGCAGAATCGATTTCTCCAGCCATTTTATTTATTGATGAGTTAGATAAATCCTTTGCTGGTAGCACAGGTTCTTCAGATTCTGATGGTGGTACCTCAAGCAGAATTTTTGGCTCTTTCTTAACATGGATGCAAGAGAAAAAATCCCCAGTATTTGTGATGGCAACAGCGAACAGAGTCGAAAGGTTGCCAGGGGAATTTTTGAGAAAGGGTCGTTTTGATGAGATTTTCTTTGTGGATCTGCCAACGCCAGAAGAACGGCAGGACATCTTCACTATCCACTTAAGTAAGCGCCGTAGTGACATTTCTAGATTTGACCTTGAACAACTATCTAAAATGTCGGATGGCTTCTCTGGGGCTGAAATTGAACAAGCGATCGTGGCAGCGATGTACGAAGCTTTCGCTCAAGATCGAGAGTTCACCCAGTTAGATATTATTGCTGCAATTAAAGCGACACTGCCGCTGTCTCGAACGATGCAAGAACAGGTAACGGCTCTAAGAGATTGGGCTAGACAGCGTGCTCGACCTGCAGCAGCCTCCGTTGCTGAATATCAGCGAATGGAGTTCTAAAAGCTTTCCCTGTTTTAACAGGGGAAAGGCTAGCACCAAACGCTAGCAGTTAAAAAAAACCGCGTCTAGTAACGCGGCTTCTTCTAAGACCAATCGTTGTCCTTTTTCTCACTTCTCTTTGGAGGAAACCCAAATGTCTCATTTTAGCACTCTGCGTACCAAGATCACCGATGCTGAAATCCTCAAGCAATCCCTACGTGACCTCGGCATTACAGTAAAAACTGAAGCAGATGTTCGTGGTTACAACGGTCAGCGTGTTCGTTCTGACATCGTAGCAGTTTTGGAAGGCGAATATGATCTTGGTTGGTCTCGCAACAGCGATGGTTCTTTTGACCTGATCGCAGACCTGTGGGGCGTAGCTAAGAAGCACAATCAGACCGAATTGATTAACTCAATCAATCAGAAGTACGCTGTTAACAAGACCTTGACTGAAGTTAAACAACGCGGTCTGCAAAATGCCAACGTCAAGTTGGTGCTGCAATAGAAGTTTCTCTGCGCGTTCCCAAAGCTGTACGGGTTAACCATGTCAAGAGCGGTTAGCCCGCTTTTTTATGGACTGGACTTGTTTCCAGTCCTTATTAGTTTACAGCTTTTACTATGCCATATCTAAATTTAACATTTTTTAAAGTTTAACTTCATTGTTTTTAGTTCAGAAATCAAGTTTTTTGATTAAGCTCTGGTAACAGGAAACTGTACCTCTGTTACATAAGATTCATTGTTTTGTTCATTACCACCAATAATATAAACCTCACGGTTAGGGCCGATAATCTTATAACCGTTGGCTTCAATCCAGGATATTAAGGCTGTGTAAGCTTGGTTACTTGTGTTGTAACTGCCGTGATGAACTGCACAAGCCATTTTATCAAAACCCGGCAACTCATATACCTTCATACGCTTGTTGCTAGATACGAAACTTTCTAATGATGCAACAGCTTCCCAGTCGATATCAGACTCTTTATATGCCGAGTCGTGCCAAATGCCCGCGCAATAGCTAGGTACTTGAATTCCTTGCTGCTGAAGGCTCTCAAACAACTCATCATAAAGTCGCGGCACAGCAGCAAAATTTGGGATAATTTCTCGTATTGATGCAACTTTGATTGGTTCCACTTTTTTAAGCACGATTTCGTAATTTGGTATGCTTTCCTCCTCGATTTGCTTAAGTCGTGCTTCTACTCGCAATAAGCGTGCCTGTTCTTCCTCTACTAAACGCTGAAGTTCTGCTTGCTTAAGTCGCAGCATACCGCGAATTTCTGCTGGTGGCAGATTTTCATCTAGCAGTTTGGCAATTTGTTCTAAAGAAAAGCCCAAATCTTTGAATGCCAAAATACGATTAAGTCGTGGTAACTGCTCGGCACAGTAATAGCGATAACTTGTAGATTCGTCTACATGAATTGGTTTGAGCAATCCAAGTTGATCGTACAGACGCAGTGCTTTTACAGTTACCTGACTGAGTTTTGAAAAATCACCTATTTTCAGCATCTTTCCACCTTTTATTCAACTAAAATTCAGGTGGCCAATTAGGAATGTGTGTTAGTTCTAGTTTGATCCCATCTGGATCTAGAAAATATACAGCATAATAGCCAGGCATATAATCATACTCAAAAGGAGGATCGAGAATCTCTACGCCCATCTCGATTAGCTTTTGGTAAAGTTTATCTACGTCTTCTCGACTATCTGCACTAAAAGCTAGATGATGCAGACCTGGAGAATAGCGATCATGTTTTTGATTGGGTGATTTGGGGTTAGATGGAGAAATAGTAATGACACCATTAGAACTTGCCCAGAGAATTAATTGTTCTGTTTTTTCTGCTTGTTCATAACCTATAAATCCTAAAAGCAGATTGTAAAAAGCTTCTGAACGCTCTAAGTTAGAGACTGTTAAGGCTATGTGATTGATAGCTCCCAATTTCATTGTTTGTTACCTCTTACTTGTGGTTATTTCTAGTGCACACCCTCCCCTAAGGGCAAAGTCAAGAGCTATTGTGAGAAAATTTTTATGAGTTTACACCAACCTCTAGAACGACTGTTAGCGCTGGAAGGTTGCTACAACACCCGCGATATCGGTGGCTATGAAACTTTAGATGGCAAAAAGACACGCTGGCGTACTGTGTTGCGCTCAGATAGCCTGCATCGTCTCACCCCAGCAAGTCAGCAGTTATTGTTAAATTACGGTGTGCGAACAATTATTGACTTGCGTTATCTATCTGAAGTCAGTCAGGCTCCTAATGTCTTTTCTACTTCGCCTCATGTGACTTATTTCAACCTACCTTTATTTAGCGAAGAATTAGAAGCTGAGATGAGGAAAGCAGGAACATTATTCAAACAATGCTTGCTGCTGCTTGATAGCTGCCAGCAACAAATAAAAACGGTGATGAGTGCGATCGCTACCAATGAGACTTCTGTGTTAGTTCATTGTGTAGGTGGCAAAGATAGAACTGGTATAATTACCGCTTTATTGCTCGCCATAGCCAATGTGCCAGTAGCTACAATTGCTCAAGACTATGCAATGAGCGCAGATTACCTTGCTGCTTTTTACGCACCAATGCTGGAAACAGCAACAAAGCAAGGTTATGCTCATATGTTTGAGTCTCCACCACAAACAGTTCTAGAGACTTTCAATTATTTAGAACAACAGTATGGCGGAGTTGTTGGTTATTTAAAGACAATTGGCATGACTGGTGAGCAAATCAACCATTTACATGAGATGCTGGTTGATTGATTAGTTAGTTTTTTCAATGACTGTTGTTTCTTCTGTATCTGTTATCGTTCCAGCCACAACTGCAAATTTGGGGCCAGGATTTGATTGTATCGGTGCCGCTCTAACGCTGTATAACGAGTTTAAGTTCACTAACCACAATCAAGCTGGAGTCACAATTACTGTGACGGGTTTAGAGGCGGAACAAGTTAAAACTGATGAGAGCAATCTGCTTTACCAAGCTTTTGTAAAGTTATATCAACATTTGGGACAGACTCCCCCACCCGTGCAAATTGATATCAAGCTAGCTGTGCCTTTAGCACGGGGTTTGGGTAGTTCAGCGACGGCAATTATCGGTGGTTTGGTTGGTGCTAATTTGTTGGCGGGTGAACCTCTAACTCAGTCGCAGGTAATGGAGTTAGCGATCGCAATGGAAGGACACCCCGATAATGTTGTCCCTGCCTTGATTGGAGGCTGCCGTCTTGCTGCTAGTAGTGATGTGGGTTGGGAGATTTGTGATGTTCCTTGGCATGAAGATATTGTGCCAGTGGTGGCAATTCCTAATTTTGAGCTTTCCACCCAGGAAGCGCGACGGGTGCTGCCAACTCAAGTGAGTCGTGCAGATGCAATTTTTAATACAGCTCATCTAGGACTGTTGTTACGCGGTTTGGAAACTGGTAGGAAAGATTGGTTGCGGGCTGCTTTGCAAGATAAATTACATCAACCTTACCGAGAATCACTTATTCAGGGTTATGACGCTGTCAAAGAAGCTGCTCTCGCTGCTGGTGCTTGCGGTATGGTAATTAGTGGTGCTGGCCCTACACTATTAGCATTAACAGATACGGCACATTCCGAAGCTGTAGTAGCAGCAATGTCTTCTGCTTGGCAGCAACAGGGAATTTCGCTAGTGGTGCGATCGCTTGCTGTTGATACTCAAGGAGCAAGAAGCTTTTGTTAATGATTAGTCATTTATTTACAGATAAATAACAATGGAGCAATATCAGGCAGAAATAGCAGCAATTCAATCTCAAATTCAGGCTTTGCGTCAAGAACGTGCCGCTCTTGCTGTCAATGTAACGCCTCCAGAGAATGATTCACCCCAAGCAATAGCACAAGTGTACCGTCGGCAAGCGAAAGAAAATCCTGAGTTGTTTGCAGAACTGAAGGGGATAGATGATGCTATTGCTGCCCTAGAAGCTCAATTGAAACAAAAACAAGCCCAGTTAACGCGTCGGCAGACACAATCAATCCAACAGCAGCAGCTAGAGGAGGCAAAAACACAGGCTCAAATTCATGCTGAACGTATTAATGAACTAGCAGCTGAACTTGCAACAGAAATACGCAGTCTCAAGGCTTGCGCCGATCAACTCAGCCCTCTTTACTGGCAAGTTTATTACAAACCCTTTATCACTGGTTTCAAGACTATTTCCGTTCCTCATGTCCGTTCTGATGGGGAAGTATGGACGATTGTTAATCGGATTGTTTAAAGTCCATGAAAAATTGAGATGCCCGACTTCTGGCCAGAAGTCGGGCATCTATTAGTGTTTGAGGAATTGTCATAACAAATATCCTCCTTAAGACAGTTGATATTAAGATATGTAACGGTAGTGCAAACCACCGTTCTTTGTTGACGTTGCAATTCTTAACATTTAGAATGAATCTAGAAAACTTTATAAGTATTTATTACTATTTATGTCTAAGATTTAATCTTCTAGAGATAAATAACGTTTACAAAAGTATGAGCTGCTTAATATAATGTAATTAAAAGCGAAAACGAAAAACGATTGTCAGTGATGATTGCTCAAATACCCTGGTTAACAACCATAATCCTCTTGCCATTGGTGGCTGGTTTAGCCATCCCGCTCATCCCAGATAAAGAAGGTAAAACAGCTCGTTGGTACGGTTTGGGAGTAGCGATCGCCGACTTTGCCTTAATGATTTATGCTTTTTGGCATAACTACGACTTTCAAAACACCACCTACCAACTGGTTGAAAAATATGCCTGGGTGCCGCAAATCGGCTTAAATTGGTCAGTAGCAGTCGATGGTTTGTCAATGCCGCTAGTACTGCTGACAGGCTTAATCAACACACTCGCAATCTTCGCGGCTTGGAAAGTAACCAACAAGCCGCGTTTGTTTTATGGTTTGATGCTGGTTTTGTATAGTGCCCAGATTGGGGTGTTTGTCGCTCAGGATCTGCTGTTGTTCTTCTTGATGTGGGAAATTGAATTGGTGCCTGTGTACCTGTTGATTTCCATTTGGGGAGGGCAAAAGCGCCGTTATGCCGCTACTAAATTCATTCTCTACACCGCAGCCGCTTCAATATTTATCTTGGTAGCAGCTTTTGCGCTGGCATTCTATGGAGATACCGTTAGCTTTGACATCACAACCTTGGGAATGAAGCAATATCCAAAAGCCTTGGAACTCCTAGCTTATGCTGGTTTCTTGATTGCATTTGGCGTGAAGATGCCAATTTTCCCTCTCCACACTTGGTTGCCCGATGCTCATGGTGAAGCTTCCGCACCCGGTTCGATGATTTTAGCTGGTGTGTTGCTGAAGATGGGTGGTTATGCCCTGATCCGCATCAACATGGAAATGCTGACTAATGCTCATGTTTACTTTGCTCCAGTGCTGGCAATTCTGGGTGTAGTCAACATTGTTTACGGTGCTTGCTGTGCCTTCGCTCAAACAAATCTCAAGCGTCGCTTGGCTTATTCTTCGATCGCCCACATGGGTTTTGTTCTGATTGGTATCGCTTCCTATACAGAAGTAGGTATGAGCGGTGCCGTACTGCAAATGATTTCTCACGGTTTGATTGCCGCTACCTTGTTCTTCCTCTCTGGCGTGACTTACGAGCGTACTCACACCTTGATGATGGATCAAATGGGCGGTATTGCCAAGGTAATGCCGAGAACCTTTGCTCTGTTTACTGCTGGTGCGATGGCTTCTCTAGCGCTACCGGGAATGAGTGGTTTTGTTGGTGAATTGATGGTATTTTTGGGAATTGCTAATAGCGACGTTTACAGTTCCAGCTTCAAAGTCGTAGTTGTGCTGCTATCTGCTGTAGGCGTGATTATGACTCCGATTTATCTACTGTCGATGTTACGCCAAGTGTTCTATGGCAAGCAAAACACCGAACTACATTTGGATGCAATTGTACCTGATGTTAAACCCCGCGAACTATTTATAACTGCTTGTTTAATGATTCCCATCATCGGTATCGGTTTGTATCCAAAATTGGCAACACAAACTTATGATGTCAAAACTGTAGAAGTAGCAGCCCATGCCCGTCAATTTCTACCAGTTGTAGCCAGACAGCAACCATCAAGTTTATATTCCAGCGTTTTTACAGCGCCGACGTTGGCTACTTCCCAAGCTTCAAGTTTAATTAATATAGCTGATTAGATATTTCTTCCACAGGCTGGTGCTATTAAATAATTTTAGAAATAGGAGATGGGGGTGATTGTGCGATCGCCCCCATACTTTTTACCAAAAATATTTATTTTCTATCACTGTTGTTTGGCGAGTGGATGAGTCGTATTTAAGGAGGTATTCGCGAGCGATCGCTTCTTTATCTCGCAGAGTTTGAACTTCTTTTTTTCCGATTTCTGTATCTGTGGAAAGTAAAATCACTTGATGACTGGCTGAGGGAAAGTAACGTTCAACTAAGTTACTGCGGTGCGAAGAATCTAATCTGCCCAAGGGTGTGTCAATCGCCACTGGTAAGCGACGCCCCGATACTCGCGCCAAGCCCCACAAAAAAGCGATCGCTAAAAGTTGTTTTTCTCCTGCCGAGAGACGATGTTTAGGAACTGATTTACCTTGTGAGTTATACAAAGATAAGCTAAAGGTGTTGGTATCGATAGCTATGCGATGCACCAAATCAGATTTGTGCAGTAGATAGCGGAAGCACTCAGTGACTTCATTTTCTAATTTATTTAATTTTCTTAAAGTCAAACGTTCTCGAAAAAGTTTAAGTGTTTCTTGAACTCTAGCAGAAGCAACAATAATATGTTCTATATTCTTACGGTCTAAGGTTTGCTTAGTATATTCTTGTAAGTCCTTTTTTAGCTTTTCAATTGCAGTTTCTAATTCAACTAGACGGCGGCGTTTTGTTTCGCAATCAGCTTTAACTTCAGCAACTTTCTTTTGTGCTGCTTGCATTGCATCACGTAATTTATTGTATTCTTCTGGTGATGCTGCTGTCTGCACCTGTCTTTCTAAACCGATAATTTCTTCTTCTTTAGTTTTCAGAATAGCAAGTTGTTGCTTTGCGGATATTTTGGCATTCTGCAAATAATAAATAACATTACCTAACTGACTGAGAGCTTCATCATCAGCTAATAACCAAAGTTCTTCTTGTAGAGAAGAGGAATTTTGCATCTGCTCATCTTCTGCTAGAAAAGCTTTGATTTTATCAACTTGTTCTTCTGCAATATTTAAATTACTAATCAATTCGAGTAAGCGCTGATCTCGCTCCAATAAGATATCTCGTGCTATTCGTGCTTGCCGGAGACGAAATTCTTTTTCTCCTTGGGCTTGCACTTGCGAGAGTAACGGTTGAATTAACGCCAGCGGTAAAATACCACCAGCTAATTCACACATTGCTTGACGAGTTTGTTCGGCTTCTATGGTTCTTTCTTCCTTCTGTTTATCTAACTGACTGCGTTCTGCTGCAATCTTACCGCCTTCAGAAATAAATTTATCAATAGCTATAGTTTGTGATTTTTCAGCTAATTGTAATTCTTTTTGTAGAGACACAAATTTTTGCGTTTCTATTTTATGTTCATTTTGTAATTGTTTTAATTTCTGTTCAATTTCTTCTAAATTTTCTAATTCATGCTTTTCAGCTATTTCTTTACGTTTGCGATTAACTAAAATATCTATATCACCAGCCAAACGTTCAGCCAATTCTAATCCTAACAAAGCGCGAATCGCATCCACAACAAGTGGTGGCGGTACTTCTTGTTCTGCTAATTCCTTCACTTGTTCTCCATCAAAAAGAAACAAGTTAGAAATTCCTAAAGGCAGTAAATTCTCAATATACTCATCCCAAATATTAACTAAAGCTTCAACAGGCCATGTATCATCATCACCCAAAATACCTAAATTATCTTTACCATCTTTAGGATTTCTTTCCCACGTGCGTACAATTCTGTATTTAACTGGTTGGTCATTTTCAATATGTTCAAATACTAATTCAATGCGAGTTTTATCATTGGCAGGTGTATGACTATTAACGCATTGAGTGAGAAAATCCCCATAGCTCAAATTTCCACGCGTAGAGCATTGGGCGCGATGTCCATAAAGTGCAAGACGAATCGCATCCATTAGTGTTGTTTTTCCTCCTCCATTCATCCCACCCAAAAGAAGAATCGGGCGAGCATTCTCTTTAATTTTTGGATCTAGATTTATTACCTGACGCCCATTGTAGGGGCCAAAATTTTGGAGTACAAGTTCAAGAAAAATCATGGTACTGGGTACTGGGGATTGGGTACTAGGTACTGGGAGGGAATAGATACTAGGGCTAGGGACTCGTGATTGGGAGATCCCAATCCCCAATCACCGCTCCCCAGTCCCGAATTTGACACTTGCCCAAGTTTTGGGTTTAGCAGCCGATGGTTGCTCTGTGGAGTCAACAAATGGCTTGCTTTTTACATCCACTTGTTCACTTGTTACATCCGTTGCTGGATCTGTGACTACAAAATCCCCTAAAGTTAGCTGCTTTACCTTTTCCACATCACCTTGAGCAACCGCTGTTTTCAAATCTCTTTTCAAATAGGCATTTTTAATTGCTTCTTCTTGGGAACGGGAGCTAGTATCAAAACATTTCTCTAGGGCGTCATATATGCCCACACGCCGCGCCATCTTACGAAACTGGCGTTCTGTGTCCAATAGCTTCGCCATTAATTCCAGGTGCATGGCATCACCTTCACAAATTTCTTCTAGCACTGCCCACTCGTCGCTACCCAAGAGACTATAGTCAGCACCAGGGCGGGGATCTTGGAATTCTTCACCAGTCACTTCTTTATATATGCGGGGTAAACTATCATCAAACTCGTGTTTTTCTTCTAGCCAAATGCGGCGAATTTCACTTAGTTCTTCGGGAGCGAGCAGGGTAATGTCGCGCATACTTTCTGGTGCTGTATGGCGGATTTGTGTTTGTGCTTCTAATACTCGTCTTAGCCAATATTCGCGCCAATATTTAGTATAAGGGCCTGGGATTGGTTCTACTGATTTTTCTCCATCTTTGTTGCGCTCAAAAAGTTGAACATTCCCCCAAATTCTTCGGAAATCTCTTCTGTCGCGATCATCTTCTGCATCTAATTCATTGCGGATATCTAATAAAGGCTGCATCCATTCTTTTTCTTCATCATTTTGGATCATTGCCTGCATCGATTTATCCTGACTCACCAGCGTGCAAACCCAGCACCCAAATCGAGAATCACCACAACTAGGAGTGGAAGTATCAACAACTAAGGGGCATTCGTTATCTGCGGTTGCACCTCTATATATGTTGAATAATTCTTTGTTGCTCCCTCCCCAAGGATTGTCACACTGATTGAGATAAATCCAAACATCATTATTACTCCAGTCTTCAATCGGGGTGTAAATTAAAGAATTGAGCAAACTACCATTAGGGCTAAGGCGATCGCGCACTCTCCGCATTTGATGCTTTTCCATTGTGGCTGCACGTTTTGAACTTTCGGCTTTGCGAGTACCCAAAACCAGAATTGTTTCACCATTGGCTCGAACCATCTGGCGGATAAAATGGTTAGCCGGATTAATTTTCAGACGTTCGGTACACCAACGAAATTGATTGCGTGGTGCGGGGTAGCCTTTACCAATTAGATTTACCCAAAATGTGTCTTGAACCACAGGCTGTAGCAGATGAGGTTCAACAGGCATTTGTTGTTTCTGTGCCGCAGACTTTAGCTTTTGCAAAGATTTGCGTACCCAAGCAGAAACAATCGGGTTTTCTACTTTAGTATCTGTTGTAATTACATGAATTGTTTTAGTTCGTTTTTCTTTTGGGAGGGCAGCGATCGCATTCCAAACTAGCTGCAACACCGTACTAGAATCTTTTCCCCACGATACCCCTATAATCCAAGGTATTTCGTCCAAACAATATAACTCTTGGATCTCAGCAGTGAGAACTGGTATCTCATCCAGCACAGTAGTACGCACTTTTCCATCTTGATTTTCTGCTTTTTGTGCTGTAGCCATTTCTCCCTACCTATGTAAATACAGGTAAATCAATCCCTAAACTCTTCCTGTCAGCGAGAAAGAGAGAAGATGGTGCAATATTTATCACCCTTTATATATGTACTGGAAGTACAACCATAGTATTGTAATCCTTAAAGGTTTTTAAAAACTTTCCTCGCTGCATCAATTCTCTTAGAGAATTATCCTGATTTATAGTTAAAAATTTTAAAAATTAACATGGATGAAAGTGCTGCCTACCCAACTGCTGATATTGCCAGTGAGTACCTAGAAAGGGAAAACAAGGATAAACAGGTGCTGGCTATTTTACTAGAAAAGTTCATGAACCAGAAAGATCGGATTTTGGTTCAAAAGACAGAAATGGGCGGTACTGAGGCCTATGTTGGCTCTGTTACCTTAGAATGGCTTGCGGGTAGAGTTCGCTTTGCATCTGCCTTACCCCTACTTCAGCAAAAATATAATCCGCAGACAGATAATGTTGAGATTGACGCCGAGAGTATTGACGAAATTCAGCAGCGCCCCCTTGATTGGTCGCGTCAACTACCGCTAGCTCAGTATTTAGTAAGTCGTAAAAATCACAAATTTCCACCAGTGTTGGTAGCGATAAATCAACCGTGGGTGGACAATTCCCAAGCTTCTGAGTGGAATAGCCAAGGAATAGCTTTAAAATCTACCACAAACTTTATACCTCTGGACAAAGAAGGCAAAGTCGGTTTATTAAACGTTTCTGAGGAAGATGTAACCATTTATGCACTGGATGGACAACATCGCCTCATGGGTGTACAAGGGTTGATGGAATTGCTGAAAACTGGCAAACTCCAGCGTTATAAAAAGGATAAATCTCCTGACAACACATTTATTACCGAGGCTGATTTAATTGAGCAGTATAATCTTCAACCAGCCTACCTGCAAAATTTACCGAAAGAAAAAATTGGTATTGAGTTCATTTGTGCAGTAGAGAAAGGAGAAACCCGCGAACAGGCAAGACGACGCGTAAGATCCATATTTGTGCACGTCAACCTGATGGCTGCACCTTTAACAAAAGGTCAGTTAGCCCAGCTCAACGAAGATGATGGTTTTTCTATTGTTGCTAGAAAAATTGCCGTCACGCATTCACTATTGGAACAGCGAGAAAGCCGAAATCCTCGCGTCAATTGGAATAGTGCCACAGTTGCAGCCAAGTCAACAGTTTTGACGACACTGCAAGCACTTAAAGATATGTCTGAGCGATACCTGGGGCAAAAATTTCCTCACTGGAAACCCTTAGATAAAGGTCTAATTCCCATGCGCCCAGAGGATGAAGAACTGGAGGAGGGAATACGGGAGTTTCACAGGCTTTTTGATTATTTGGCAAGTCTTCCGAGTTATAAGCTTTTAGAAGATGAGGATACACCAGCCTTACGGCGATTCAGTTTTGAGAAAGATGGGGGCGAAGGAAATATGCTTTTCCGCCCTGTCGGTCAAGTGGCTGTAGCGCAAGCTTTAGGAATCTTGGTTTTCCGCAAAGGATTTAATCTAGACAACATTTTTAAGAAACTGCGGAAGTTCGATCAACAAGGTGGTTTTAGTAGCATGGAGTTCCCCCAGTCTATTTGGTATGGCATTTTGTACGATCCAAGTAAAAAACGGGTGCAGGTTGCTGGGCGAGATTTAGCAGCTAAGTTACTTATTTATATGTTGGGTGGAATTGAGGATCAGATGGAACGTGCAGAACTTCGTAAAGCTTTGGCTGATGCTAGAAGAGTAGAAAATAAAACTATCGGTTTTGATGGTAATTTTGTTGAACCAAAGCAGGTAGGGCTTCCGGCTATTCTGTAGTTACTATCAAAGAATTGGCGATCGCTCTATTTTAAGGAACAATCACAATGGTTCTCACCGTTGATGAATTTATTGCCCAATACGGCGATAGCGATCGCTTTCTTTTCTTATAAAAGGTGCGTTAGACAAATCGCCTAACGCACCTACTTTTAAAACTGCTAACTGTTAACTGTTAAAACTCTCCTGCTAATGCTGCAACACAACGTTCGCAAATTGAGGGATGTTCTGTATTCTCTCCCACATGGGTAGAGTAGTTCCAGCAGCGATCGCATTTTTGTCCTTCTGCTTCTACAACACCAATTCCCCATGCATCTGTCTGCAAGCTGTACTTCAATCCTTGCAGTTTTTCTGGTGTATCTAATATCTCTGCTTGGGAAGTAATAAAAAGATAGCGGAGTTTATCAATACCATTATTACTGGTACTATCCAGTGTTTTTACAAAGGTACGTAACTGCTCATTAGCTATGTATAGCAAGACTTTCGCTTCTAGGGAAGAACCAATCATTTTTTCTACCCTTGCTTGCTCTAATACCCTGTTGACGTCAGTGCGGATTTCTCGTAACTGTTGCCAGAAAGTTGCTAATTCTGGATTCTGCCACTTGGAATCTAACTGCACCCAACCCGCTTCAAACACCGATTTGTAAGGGGTTTTGTAGGGAAGATACTGCCAGATATCTTCAGCCATATGACACAGCACAGGTGCGATCGCTTTTGCTAAATTTTCTAAAGCAATCTGTAACACAGTTTGACAACTACGCCGACGGTAAGCATTGGGCGCACTGATATACAACCTATCCTTAGCAACATCCAAATAGAAGTTGGATAAATCCACAACGCAGAAGTTCTGCACCGTTTGGAAAAAGCGGGAGAATTGGAAGCTATCAAAGGCTTCAGTCACTTCCTGAAATACTTCCGTAATCCGGTGCAACATATATTTGTCGAGTTCTGGTAATTCCTCGAAAGGTATTGCATCTTTTTCGGGATCGAAATCGTGCAAATTACCCAACAAGAACCGCGCCGTATTGCGAATTTTGTTCCTGATATCTGTCAGTTGCTTGAGGATGTTTTTACCCAAGGGTACATCCGAGGTGTAATCTACCGAGGAAACCCACAAGCGCAACACGTCTGCTCCATAAGCTGGTTCTTCTTTCTGGTTTTTTCCGCCCCCAATTACAACTTTCGGATCAACTACATTTCCCAAGGACTTACTTTGCTTGCGTCCTTGTTCATCTAGAATGAAGCCATGAGTCAAAACTGTATTGTAGGGTGCAATACCGTTGACTGCGACGCTGGTGAGCAGACTCGATTGAAACCAACCGCGATGCTGATCCGAGCCTTCTAAATATATATCTGCTGGGTAGCGTAATTCTGGACGCTGCTTGATTACAGCTGCCCAAGATGAGCCAGAATCAAACCATACGTCCATTGTATCTGTGCCTTTACGGTAGGTACGGCCGTTGTTGCGGTATTTTTCGGGCAATAATTCTTCAACCGAAAGTTCCCACCAAGCATCAGAACCTTTTTCAGCAACGATCGCCTGCACGTGGGCAATTGTTTCCTCATTCAGGAGTGGCTCTTTAGTTTCTTCGTCGTAAAACACCGGAATTGGTACACCCCAACTGCGCTGACGGGATATACACCAATCAGAGCGATCGGCAACCATTGGTGTGATTCGATTTTCACCTTGAGCGGGAATCCATCTTACCGAGGCGATCGCTTTGAGGGCTTCTTCGCGAAATCCTTCCACAGAAGCAAACCACTGTTCGGTAGCTCGGAAAATTGTCGGTTTCTTTGTCCGCCAATCATAAGGGTATTTGTGGACATAGGCTTCTTCCTTAAGCAGGGAACCAGCCTCAGACAGTGCATCAATTACCGCCTGGTTTCCATCCCCAAGCACATTCAACCCGGCAAACTGTCCTGCTTCTTCGGTAAAGTTACCATTGTCATCAACTGGTGCCAAGATAGGTAAATCGTAACGTTGACCAACGATGTAGTCTTCTTGACCATGTCCTGGTGCAGTATGTACTAACCCTGTGCCTGATTCAGTAGTTACATAATCACCGCCAATCACGATTGGGCTTTCCCGCTCATACAGGGAATGTCGGTAAGTGGAATGTTCTAATTCTTTTCCTTTGACTGTGGTTTTTACGGTTAATGCAGTTTCCAGAGTAGTAGACAGTCGTTCTACCAAATCAGCAGCTACGATTAGGTATTTAAACTTAACACTTTCTGGTGGAGAACTTACTTCGACAACTGCATAGTTGAGTTGTGGATTGAGTGCCACTGCCAAATTGCCTGGAATTGTCCAAGGTGTTGTCGTCCAGATGGCTACACCCAACTGGTGAAGATATGGTTCTAGCAAAGGCTTCGCTGCATCCGAAAGACTGTTAATGGCAAAAGCAGCATAGATACTACGAGAAGTGTGTCCTTCTGGATATTCTAATTCTGCCTCTGCCAAAGCAGTTTTAGAACTAGGACTCCAGTGAACAGGCTTCAAACCACGATAGATGTAACCTTTTAACACCATCTGTCCGAAAACACCGATTTGTGCCGCTTCGTATTCCGGTGCCAGCGTCAAATAAGGATGATTCCAATCACCCCAAACTCCGTAGCTTTTGAAGCTTTCCCGTTGTTCGTCTACTGCATTGAGAGCAAATTCTTTGGCTTTTTGCCGTAGTTGCAAAGTTGTCAAGTTTTGCCGTTCCGCAGACTTCATGTTCTGCAAAACTTTCAATTCAATAGGCAAGCCGTGACAGTCCCAACCAGGCACATAGCGAACTTTGCGCCCCCGTAGCAGTTGGTAGCGGTTAATAATATCTTTGAGAATTTTATTTAAAGCATGACCAAGATGCAAAGAGCCATTTGCGTAGGGTGGCCCATCATGCAGTATAAATAATTCGCCTGGATTATTCTCGGACAGGCGATCGTAAATCTTATTGTCTTGCCAAAACTTTTGAATTTCAGGTTCACGCTTGATTGCGTTCGCCCGCATATCAAAGTTAGTTTTGGGTAAATTTACTGTATCCTTGTAGCTTCCAGTTTCTGTCACAGCTTCATGCCTAAGATTTTTAGTTGTCCAGGTTTTATCAATTATAATTGTTGCCACGACTGCTACCTAAAGCACCCATGTTATACCAATTCGCCCTGACCCTCCGGGAAGCCGCGTAAAGCGTGTCTACGTAATTAAGAAAGTCAGATCTGGTTTGGGTTTCAATGTTTGAATGTGTTGCCTGATTTTAGAGAATTGGTATTAATAGCAATGAGCCAAGGGTTTTGAAGTATTTAGGTTAGCTAAGACTTACATAGAGTGTTATCCCTATCTTTGCAACAAATCTTCCGCCAAAGCTACTGCACCCCACAAAGGCGCATCATCTCCCAACGCCGCCGACACAATCTCAAAATTCACTTCCGGTAACGCTGTCTTTCGCGCCGTTTCCCGAATAACTTGCCACCATCTTTCTCCTGCCTTTGTTACGCTTCCACCCAAAACAAACCGCTGCGGGTTGATCAAATTCGCCACATTGCCGATACCCACTCCTAACGCCCAAGCCGATCGCTCTAAAAGTTCCCGTGCTAACTGATCACCTTGCGCCGCCGCCTCACTCACCACCTTCCCCGTAATTAACTCCAAATTCCCACCTACCAAATTTCTAATTTTTTCTCCCCTACACCCCTGCAATTCCTCCCTCGCATCCTGTGCCAAATAAGGCCCTGACGCCAACCTTTCCACACATCCCCGCTTCCCACACAAACATATCGGCCCCGCAGGATCTACAACCATATGTCCAATTTCGCCAGCCATACCTTCCTCACCCCGCCAAGGTTTGGCGTTGAGTATCCAACCACCTCCAACGCCAGTGCTAACGGTAATGTAAAATAAACTATTGTGGCCATTTCCTGCACCGTAACGCCATTCACCAAAAGCCGCTACATTAGCATCATTATCAATACTAGCAGGAACGCTATATTCCTGTTCTAATAAGTGTTGCAAAGGTATATTCTCCCATCCGCAAACATGATGTGATAATCTCACTGTACCCGTAGTTGCATTTACAGGCCCGCCAAAGCTAACACCGATCGCGGCGGGTTTCCTATCTTGGAGTAAAGATTTGATGAGCGATCGCATAATCTTGAAGTCAGTGCTAGCATTTGTATTTGCAGGCGACAGGCAGCGTTTGTAACCCAACCACTCTCTAGAACCCGCATTACTTAAAGCTGCTGCTAATTTTGTACCACCAAAATCGAGTGCCAAGATGAATGTCATACCATTTTAGATTTATCTCTCATCTCAAATGTAAGTTTGATGTGGCACAAAAATTTTTAAAACCATCATTAAAGTTCCAGACTAAAAATTTTATAAATTTAGAAAATTGTCTATTTAGATTTAAAAGAGCAAAAAAAAGCCAGTGCGGAAAAACACCACTGGCAACGCGCAAAGTGAAAGCGATAACAACGAGGCTTGCTGAACTATAATTAAGAATTCCATAGAGTCAGCTTCTTGTAAAGTTAAATACAATTTTTACGCAACATATATCACTATTAAGTAGAAGTAAGTAGAAGACATCATAATTAATCAATAATTTTAATCCAAAATCACGCCACTTGCACTCAACGCGCTTAACCCGCAAGGGCGCACTGGCTCCGCAAGGGCGCAGTGGCTCCAAAATTCAAAATTAATATAAAAAGCCAGTGGTTTCCCTTTCCCACTGGCAAAAATGAATCCAAGAGCAAAACAGTCAGAATCGCTGAACTATAAATAAGAATTCCAGAAAATTCTTGTTTGATAAAGTCATATACAACATTCATGCAACGTTGTCTAAAATTCTGCAAGTACGCCATCAATAAATTGCTGTAATCTCTGATAATGGGAGCCTTTCCAATAAATCTGAGCGCAGCCTTGACAACGATGAAACTCCTCAATTTCCCGTTGGATGTTTTCTGGCAACTGTCCGATAATAGCTTGTTTAGTGACTGGTTGTAATAGGCTATTACAGCGCAGACATCTTTGAAAAGGAGATACCAATTCAAATAAATCAAAGCGTCGCAATACTTCCACAATTTGTTTTTGCGGATCGGTATTTCGTACGTAATAGCCATATACAACCGCACTCCGCATTAATAAACCTCTGTCACGGGTTAAAAGAATTCGTGTTTGTGTGCTGGAAATTTCAGCTAATTCTGCATCATCATAATCATTCCGATATAGTGTGTCAAAACCTAACAATCGCAAAGATGATGCCAATTTTCCTAAGTGAATATCTAAAACAAAGCGAATCACATTTAGTGGTGTCGGTCGTACTAAACTCAAAATATGTCTTTGTTTTGCTGCGGAAATAGGATAGACATTGATGATATCTCCATCCTGAACGATGTAAGAAAAGTCCACTAATGTTCCGTTGACTTCAATACTATCAACTTCTGGATGAGGTACACCTAATGATTCAATCATGTCTTTAATTGAGCCTCTCTCTCCAAAAAAATGCTCAATTTTCCTATCTCTTTTATGTGCTGGCAAAAAATCATTTAATTCTGCGTAAAAGCTAAAATTTACTCTAGCCATAGCAAAAAATCATTATTTTATCCTATCTTAATCATTGTAACTTTCATAGATAAAAGCAAGCTGGGATAGCACAATATCTACTGGAAACTTTAAACAAAAATCCTCAGCGATCACACTTTACTTTAACTATTTATCTGGAGAAACATACCCGAAACTTAATAGTAAAGCTATCGGATAATGACTAAAATAACTTGGTGTAGCTGTGAACAGCTATGTAAAGCGACAATTTGAGTCTGTGAATACTTCTCGCTTTAAACAGGAAAATGAGGAAGGAAGTAATTTCACCTAGAACGCTTGCTGTAATTTGCTTTTGGGCATAGTTAATTAACAATTTCCTACTTCTATTACTCTGACTTGCTCAGTATTTATACTTATTACAGCAATTTCTCGAAACTATTGCAAAAAAGATAATTATTGAGAATTTTTATCTTTTAAATTAGCTTGTATAGGGTTTGCGAATTGAAACTATTTTACTCTTAAATGTTTATTATCATTGAGTTTGAAGGCTTTGTAGAACAGTAGACTATATAGTCTTCGGAAAAATTATTAGTAAAGTCTTGCATTTGTGTTTGACATCAGCTAGAGTCGAAATAGGTACTAACGTTCAGTCTCTAAATCTATTATTCAGGAGGTGCGATCGCTCAACAGGGTAATTACAAAGTGTACTTTTCCGTCTTTATCACATAAACAAGATTTTCGTTAAACTGAGGCAAATCAAGACAGTGTAACTGCGTAAAAATACTTCTTATGGCAGTGCTATCACTAACAAATAATTGCTATTATTTTCATAAAACTCATAATCTTGTTTAATTTTCTTTTTTTTAATTCAATTGAGAATCTTTTGCAAAATGCGCCAATTTAGAGATAAATTTCAACCAAATAGAGGGGAAAATTGTTTACCCCTACGTACCATAAATAAATCATTATTTATATCTACAGAAGGAGAAAATTATTTCGCTTATCTATGTTAGCCAAGAGTAACTCCAATTGAATTTTAAGTCTCATGTATTCCAAAACTCAATTACAGCCAAGATGTAAGTAGAAATCCTTACTTCTAATTATTAGGATTAACTACCCATCAAAGAAGAGCTTTTATTTTGCTAATTTTACTCATGAGACAAGTTGAGAAAATTTAATTTGCAGCAATCGGAAAAACCATCACTGTTGACTGTAAATCATTAATCTTTTTCTCAAAAGTAGCTCAGGCATTTTGTAAAAAAATCATTTACAGCACAAAATTGAGTGAAAAATGATGTTATAAAGTGGCTACTAGGATAAAAATGAAAAATTGTTGTCATTCGTTTTTATCTTGATTTATAGATGCAAGCGTATTTTGTAGCTACAAAAAACTAGCTAACAAGTTCCTGGGGAGATTGTAACTAAAACTACTAACTCTGTTAGTAATATCCTTTGTTTTTTAGTTTAACCAATTACTACAGTTAGATGAATACTTTCTTTTGTTCTGATAATTCTCGTCAATTAGGAGAAGATATTATTGGCAGTGTCTCCAATCATAAGACTTACATTTTGATTGAGTGTCCCACGCCTTGGTCTACAGACGCTTTTCACTCCAAATGGGTTCCAGAAAATTTACGGCTTTTAGTAGAGGAGATAAAGCGTGCTAAACTACCGATAAATTTTCTATTAATTGCTAATAATCTATCTCATAAAGTAGAACGTAAAACTCTGTTAATTTATCAAAAACAGGATGGGTTGAGTCACGGTTATCAAAAGCGAGAGTTTTATTTAGAGAATATAGAGCAAGCAGCAGCTGTAATTAGAAAATGGTTATGGGATAGAAACTCTAATTATGAAGTAGAGGCAACTGCAACCAGAGACTTTTTAGTATGTACTCACGGTAGTCACGATAAATGCTGCTCTCGCTATGGTAATCCCTTTTATTTTAATGCTACAAGTATTATTGATGAATTAAATTTGGATCATGTCCGAATTTGGAAATCCAGTCATATTGGCGGACATAGATTTGCTCCTACATTAATAGATTTTCCGGCAGGCAGATACTACGGTAATCTCGAACAAGAATCATTTAAATCGATTTTGACGCGTACTGGCGATATTAAATGCTTGCAAAAAGTTTATCGAGGTTGGGGAATTCTACCAAGTTCAATCCAGGCTTTGGAAAGAGAACTCATCTTCCGCTATGGATGGGATTGGTTCAATTATAAAGTGGCAGGCAGAATTATTGAACAAAGTGCAGACAAAAATACAATTCGTGCAGAACTAACTTTTGAAAAACCCGATTGTTCGCAATACAACTATCAGGCTAGGTTAGTTAAGGACGAAACAAAAACCGTGGAATTGAAGAGTTCCTGTCATGCCAAACATGAATCAGTATATGTTAAATATGCTATAGCTAGTCTCTGGTTGACTTCTACAAATCTTGTCACCTGTAGCGCTTAAAAGTTATTCTCGCTCTGGGCGAATACTCATATATTTGTCTGTGCGAATGGCATTGATAACGCTGCGGATATGGCTTTCTTCAGCACCTAAGGTTTTGAGTAGATGATTTCCCAACTCAAGCGCCGCTTCAAATTCAGGTTGTACGACTTCTTTTGCACCCATTTGAGTCAAAAAGTCAATTTCGCTGTCAATGTGCGATCGCACAATCACATCTAACTGAGGTGCAATAGAGAGCGCCCGTTTGAGGAGCAATCTAGTACTGGCGGGATCTGGTAATGCTATTGCTAGGGCTTTAGCGGTTGGCAAATGTGCTTTTTCCAATACTGACTCCGAATCAGCATCGCCAAAAATATAAGGTATTTGGTGAAAACGCAACCTTTGCACAGCTGCTTCGCTATTCTCAATCACCAAGACAGAATATCCCTGACTTTGTAAAATCTTGACGATTACTTGCCCGACTCTGCCGTAACCTGCTATTACCACATGATTGCTGATTCTTTCTGGCATAAATATGGTTTTAGGAGCCGAAAATCGGCGCAGAAACTTTGTTAACCAGGGTATGTGGTTAAAGTTATCTGCGAGGCGAGGCGCAGAATCTAGCCACATGGGAGTCAGCACCAGTGTAATTGCTGTTGTCGCCAACAGTAAAAGATAGGTTTGTTGGGAGATGAGTTCTAACCTCCAGCCTTCCAAAGCTAAGACAAAGGAAAACTCTCCAATTTGATTGATACCAAAACTGACGATGACAGCTGTTTTGAGAGAGTAGCCAAACCTGAGAACAATTGGTAAAACAATTGCTGCTTTGCCCAACATCACCAGCATAACCAGCCCTATAATCAACCCTAAGTTCTGGATAAGCAAAACCGGATCGATGAGCATACCAATCGAGGCGAAAAAAAGACTGGCAAAAGTGTCTCGCAAAGGCAGAACTTTTGCTAGTGTTTGATCGGCATAGTCAATTTCAGAAATCATTAACCCGGCAACAAATGCTCCCATCGCAATAGACAAGCCCAAACTAGCTGTAGTCAAAGCCACACCTAAACATAGAGCGATTACTGCTAAAAGAAATAATTCATTGCTTTCGGTGGCAGCAAAACTGCTAATGAGGCTAGGTACAATCCATTTACTTAAGGCGATCGCTACAGCCACAAACACTAGGATTTTGAATATGGCAATACCAAGCGCCAAGGCAATATTTTTTGGTTGCTGCAAGGCAGGCAAAATTGCTAATATCACGCCTAATGCCAAATCTTGGGCGATTAAAATCGCCAGCATTATTTGTCCATGTAATGTATTAATTTCTCCTCTTTCTGTCAGTGTTTTTAACACCACCGCAGTAGAAGACAGAGAAAGAACTACTCCTAAAAATATTCCCTGAGAAAGCCCAGAAGCCCAACCTAATATAATAGTTACAAAAGCTACAAGTGCAGTAGTCAAACCTATTTGTAATAGGCTTCCTTGCAGAGCAATATTTTTAACTCGTTTCAGTTCTGCTAAAGAAAATTCTACACCTAAGGCAAAAAGCAGAAAGGCAACACCTATCTCCGCTAAAGATTTAATCTGGGGAAGATCGCTTACGCTTAATAGCTTAAAGCCGAAAGGCCCCACAATTAATCCACTGGCTAGATAACCAAGCAAAACAGGCTGACGTAGTCGGTTTGCCAGATAACCTCCCACTACCGCAGCCCCCAAGACGATGGTGAAATCCAAAATCAAACTTTGCTCAGTTGCCATGTTTTCTACAGGTTGCCACAACTGTAGTAGTTTACTCTTTTAGGCTAACCTGACATCATGCAAGCTATTCACATCAATATTTAAATACTAGTAAGTAATCAGTTTCCCTTTCAATAAATAAGGCAGCTATGCTGGAGGCAGATGGCAGAAGGAAAGAAACACGTTTACCTCTAAAAGTTCCCCGTTTCCTGTTCCCTGTCCCCTATCCCCTGTACCCTAGATTCCAGGATAGGGCAAAACATTTGCGATCGCGCTTCTGTTAATATCAACAGATTTCTAGCACAAATGTTTGTCCCTAAAGCAGCTCTTGTTTAAGCAGCCAATAGTAAATAAACTACTTTTCAGCGATTATTTCCTTTGAAACTTCATTTGTTGTAGTCTGACTTTGCTTAACTTGCTTCGCTATGGCAATGACATAGGTTGATAGCAAAATGGTGATGAGAATACCGTCCATCGCCAACCTCCCTGGTAGGTGTTGTTGTGTAATTACCGAAAAGGCGCTTAGAGTCCCTAACTAATACATCACCATGTTCGACGGTATTTCCTGATTTATATACAAATAATTTAATTTTTCTACCAGATTTACCTAGTAGAAATACTTATTTTACTGAGGTTAGTCATTTGTCATTAGTTAGTGGTTAGTTGTCTATTGCTCCCCCATCTCCCCTCCGCTCTCTTCTCACGTTCTTCCTAACATCTGTAAGTTGTGTAAAGTTGCATAAAGCCCTCCTATTTGGAGTAACTCTTCATGACTTCCTTGTTCGATTAATTCACCGCGTTTGAGTACGAAAATCCGATCTACGTTGCGAATTGTCGATAAGCGGTGAGCGATAATAATCGCGGTACGTCCTACCATTAGCTTGTTTAAAGCCTGTTGAATCAATGCTTCTGTTCCCACATCCAAGCTGGCTGTTGCTTCATCTAGTACTAGAATTTGGGGATTGCGGATAGTAGCACGAGCAAAGGCTAAAAGTTGCTTTTGACCGCTAGAAATATTGGTACCTCGTTCTCTGAGTTGTGTATGGTATCCTTTGGGAAGTTGTTCAATAAACTGGGCGACATTAGTTCTCTGGGCTGCTTTTTGAATTTCCTCAAAAGTGTATCCATCTCCTAAAGTGATGTTGCTTTTAACATCACCAGCAAATAAAAATGCCTCTTGTAAAATAACTGCCATGTAGCGGCGCAATTCTGCTTGAGGTAGTTCCCGGATATCAATGCCATCAACGAGAATGCGCCCTTTGCTGGGTTCATAGAGGCGACATAAAAGGCGAATAATTGTACTTTTTCCAGCACCAGTAGGTCCTACTAATGCTACTTTCTCACCAGGATGAATAGTAAAATCTAAATCTTTAATTACATATTCGTCATCATTTTTGTATGAGAACCATATATGCTCAAATTTAATTTCTCCTAACTGTGGTTTAATATTTTGCTCCGAGGAGTCAAGATTTTCTTCAATCTCGTCAATGTATCCAAATTGAGAATCAAAAATTGAAATTCTGGGATTGGCGCGATCGCGTATTTCTATTGGTTCATCTAAAATATCAATCACGCGCTCAATTGCTGTGAAACCAGCTTGAATAACTGTAAATTTCTCTGCAAACTGCTGTAGAGGCTGGAATAATCGTTCAGCATACAAAATGAATGCAGATAATATTCCAAATGTCAAGTTTTCTTGTAATAGTAAATAACCACCAACCAATAAAACAAGTGCGATCGCAACCAAAGAAACCCATTCTAGGGTTGCAGAAACCGCAGACTCATTAAAGATGGTTTTGTCTACCTCTTTGACGTAACGCTGATTTGTCTTACGAAACAATTCGGCATTAAATTTTTCTCGCCGAAATAATTGCACAACATTAATCCCAACAATATTTTCTTGCAACTGGGAATTAAGCGTTGATAGTTCTTCCCTGGCTTTGTAATTGGCACTGCGGTACTGCTGCTGAAAGTAAATAATTAATGCCGATACTGGTATGAGCATTGCAAGCAGCAACAAAGCGAGTTCCCAACGGATCGAAAACATAAAACCGAGGATCACCAGCATGGAAAACAAATCTGACACAATGCCGACTGCTCCAGTGGAAAATACATCTCCTAGTACTTCCACATCACTAGTAAGTCTAGTAATTAACTTACCAACAGGTGTGCGGTCAAAAAAGCGTACTGCCAAAGATGTGACGTGCTTAAACAAGTCTTGGCGAATTTCGGCGGTAATTTTTTGTCCGATTTTCTGCACCAAATAACCCTGAAAGCCTGTAAAAATTAGTCGGATAGATACCGTCACTACTAACAATGCTTCCAAGATATGCAAAGCCTGCCAAAAGGGGAGATTGCGCAGTAACTCGAAAGTACTTGGTTCTTGACGAATCAGGGAAATCACCTGTCCAATTAAAAATGGTTGGACAGCGTTAGCTATGGACATTGGCACAAGTAACAACATTGCCAGTGCCAGTGATTTTTTGTGACGACGGGCATAGGGTGCTAGGCGTAAAAATAACCGCCAATCGTTTTCACGCCGACGGTACTCTGTGTGAGATTTTGTTTGCGGCTTGGAAATGCTGGTCATAAAGAAATTATATTAATTTTTACAATCACAAAAGCAAACATCGGGAAATTAGTGTTTAATTTCCTACCCAGCTTCTATCCAGAAATCAAAATTAATCCTGTAGTCTAGACATTTTGAGAGAGGCGATCGCGAGTAATTACGTTTACTTGGCGTATATCACCCAACTGCAACTGAGTTGTTATTAACACCCTCAATTTCTGTTGATTTTTCTCGCTCATTAAGCAATGCCGCCTATATTTATACCAAATTAAAAAATGATGATGTCAGATATATTTATACAACTCAGATACACTAAAGTGATTCCGGTGATGTGAATGAAAATGGTAAGCAAAAGTCATATTTTAGAAATCGAACACAGATAGGCAATTTCAAATCCAAAATCACGCCACGTGATGCCAGTCGCACTCGACGCGCTGGCTCCTTTATGCCGGAAAACCTGTCCACAGCAGTGGCTCCAAAATCTAAAATGGTATGAGTTCGGCTAATTGACATTAACAAGTGTATAAACTTACATCTGTTGCGTCTCTACAAATCTTGAAATTGATTTCCAAGCTATTAAGTTATATATGAACAACCAATTATATTGTGATACAAAAGTTCTTAAGTAACATTACTATTGGTCTTTGCGTAGTTCCCTTGGTAGTACTGGTACCAATACTATCATTTGAGCCGAGAGAACTCAGTCCGCCAGAATGTAGAGTACAAAAGTGGCAATTACCTGTTTCCTTGTCAACCCAAAATCAGACAGCACCACCGCCACTGCTACCCCTACAACACTCGCCGTTTCTTTGTTGTGAAGGTGATACATCTTGCTTGGATCGACAGATTTGGGGCGAAAATAGTCAACCTTCAGATAAAAAGGCACTTATAGCAGCAATTGATCGCAGTTTGCAGTACTTACAAACCAACAGGGCTGAAGCTGCCTATCAAAGGTATCAAATAGCTGAAATTGGGCGTTCACACGTTATCAAAAGTTTAAAACGATTCCGCCAACTGTTACTAAAATCTCATTCTGCTGCCGAATTGAATGCAGCGATCGCACGGGAGTTTGATTTTTATCAGTCTGTTGGCAGCGATGTGAAAGGAACGGTTTTGTTTACCGCCTACTTTGAACCGCTCTATCATGCCAGTCGCATTCCCACAGCCGAGTATCGCTATCCCGTTTACCGTTTGCCTGCCGATTTAAACTCTTGGCAAAAGCCACATCCCATACGCTTGGAGTTAGAGGGAGCAGATGGTTTGCAAGGCTCAAAAGGCAAACTGCGGGGATTGGAGTTATTTTGGTTCCGCGATCGCCTAGAACCGTATATCATTCAAATTCAAGGTTCGGCAAGGCTTCAGTTACCCGACGGCACCCAGACAACAATAGGCTATGCCGGCAATACCGCTTACAACTACAAAAGCATTGGACGCGAATTAGCAAATGATGGCAAACTACCCTTAGAAGGACTGACAATGCCAAAAATCTTGGACTACTTTCAAAAGTACCCCCAAGAGTTAGATGTTTACATCCCACGTGATCCCAGCTTTGTATTTTTTCAAGAAAAATATGGTGCGCCAGCCCAAGGTTCCATCAATGTGCCGCTCACAGCAGAACGTTCCATTGCCACAGATAAATCCTTAATGCCTGCTGGTGCTTTAGCCATCATTCGCGCTCCTTTCCCCTTTGTTGATAGTAACGGCAAAACAGAACACCGGATCGTTAGTCGTTATGTTCTCGATCAAGATACAGGAGGTGCAATTAAAGGCGCGGGAAGGGTAGACTACTTTTTAGGTACTGGTAAACAAGCAGGCGAGCGCGCTGGTGTGACTGTTAGCTACGGACAACTATATTATTTGCTGCTAAAGCCTGCATCATAATTTGTAGATAAAAATTTAAAAGCTTTGTAAAATAAACTTTTTAGCCATGTAATAAGGTTAGTCTTATTTGCAAATTTTAGAGTGAGGATGTGGTGTAAAGGTGAGTAAATTTGAGTATTGTGCTCATAAATTCCAGTTTTCTATTAAATTTTGAAAAAATATGCCAGCCAATCGCAGCATTTATGAAGTAGCCATCATCGGTGGTGGAATCTCTGGAACTGCATTACTGTACAGCTTAAGCAATTACACCAACGTCAAGCGAATTGTTTTAATTGAAAAAAATCCAGAAGTAGCTTTGGGAAATTCTCATAAAACGAGCAATAGCCAAACTCTTCATTTTGGAGATATAGAGACTAACTATACTTTAGAAAAAGCTCAAAAAGTTAAACGAGCCGCTAATTTAGTCAAAAATTATCTTTTGAAAAATGACCCCCAGCAAGAAACCTACAGCCGATATCACAAAATGGTTCTTGCCATAGGGAAAGAACAAGTTCAAGAACTGCAAAATAGGTACCAAGAATTTAAATCTTTATTTCCTCAATTAAAATTGCTACCTAAAGATGAAATAGAATTTCTTGAACCTAAGGTAGTGAAAGATAGAGATGCTGAAGAAGAGATTATAGCTCTATTTAGTGAAGAAGGTTACACAATAGATTTTCAAAAGTTAGCTCAATCTTTTCTCCACAAGTCAATTAATAACTCTCAAACAACAATTGATTTAATGATGGAGACAAAAGTAAAAAGTCTGAAAAAAGAAGGAGAAATGTACTACATTCAAACTGATCAAGAAGAGATTACTGCTAGAGTTGTTGTTTTTATGACTGGAGCGTATAGTTTATTATTTGCGAAATCTTTAGGCTATGGGAAAGATTATGCACTTCTAAACGTAGCTGGAAGTTTTTATTTGGCACCTGGTGTTTTAAACGGTAAAGTCTATACAGTACAACTAAAAGAAATTCCTTTTGCAGCTATTCATGGAGATGCAGAGGTTCACGATCAAAGCAAAACTAGATTTGGCCCTACTGCCAAAGTTACTCCTGTTTTAGAGCCGTATAAATATACAACTATTTTTGATTATTTAAAAACGGCTGGAATTAGTATAAATGCTTTAATGAGCTTTTTGAGAATTCTTTCTGAAAAAGCAATATTTAAATATATCGTCAAAAATTATCTTTATGACATTCCCATTCTTGGTAGAAGACTCTTTTTAAAAGAAGTTCAAAGAATTATTCCTTCATTACAAATAGATGACATTCAAATTGCTAAAGGATATGGAGGAATCAGACCTCAAATTGTTAATCTTAATACCAAACGTCTTGAGCTTGGTGAAGCCAAAATTATTGGAGACAATATATTGTTTAACATTACGCCTTCTCCAGGAGCTTCAACCTGTTTGCAGAATGCTGAATATGATACTGAAAGAATAATTTCTTTTTTAGGCAAAGAATATAGATTTGATAAGCAGCAATTCCTAACAGATTTAGGGGATGAGTAAGTTTTCTGTAAGGTGGGGATTGTCCATCAAAGCCCATATGGTAAACATTTGAGATATTAGTGAGCAATGCTCACCCTACGATTTGTGGTTTAATCTTTTGAAAAGCGAGTAGTGGCGTGACATGACGAAAATGATGCGAGAGAAAAGGCTCGTAGTAGCGCTTGGGCGCAAAATATGACTACGAATCGAATGCACAAATTTAGCCTTAACACGCCAGTGCTTACGCCCTGCTTAAACGCACCACCAGATTGCGGTGCGTTACGGCTAGTTCTCACTTTCTCAAACTCTCAAATCCTTACATAGCCTTAACACACCCTACGAAATATTACTATGATAAAGATAAATAAACGCTTTACTAAACTTAATAATGACTATAACTACCCAACAGCAACCAACACAAAACACGTTTGAAAAACTATTTTGGACTTGGCAGGGTTACAAAATTCAGTACACCGTCATGGGTACTGGTAAACCTCTAATATTAGTTCATGGATTTGGCGCTTGCATAGGACACTGGCGAAAAAATATTCCTGTTCTAGCAGATGCTGGTTATCGTGTATTCGCCCTTGACCTTTTAGGCTTCGGTGGTTCCGATAAAGCCCCTATTAATTACACTACAGAAGTATGGGTAGAACTGCTCAAAGATTTCTGTTCGGCACATCTTCACGAACCTGCTGTATTTATCGGTAATTCTATTGGCGCACTTTTGAGCTTGATGGTAGTGGCGCAACATCCAGAAATTTCCGCAGGTGCTGTGTTGATTAATCCTGCGGGAGGGTTGAGCCATCGTCCCCATGAGTTAAATCCGCCACTGAGAATTGTCATGGCAGCCTTTAATAAATTGGTTGGACATCCAATTACCGGTACTTTTGTATTTAACCGTGTTCGCCAAAAGCACCAAATTCGCCGTACCCTCTACCAGGTTTATCGCAACCGCGAAGCCGTAACAGATGAATTGGTAGATATGCTTTATACTCCCTCTTGCGATCCGGGAGCACAAAAAGTTTTCGCTTCTATTTTAACAGCACCTCCCGGCCCTACTCCTGCTGAAATATTGCCCAAAGTTCAGTGTCCTCTCTTAGTACTTTGGGGTGCTGATGATCCTTGGACACCAATGACAGGGGCAAATATTTACGTAGAAGCCCAAAAAGGGCCTTTCCAGGGAGAACAAGCACAGGAAAATGGTAAAGATATTAAAATTGTTCCCATTCCTAATGCTGGGCATTGTCCCCATGATGAAGTGCCAGATGTAGTCAACTCTCGGATCGTGGAGTGGTTGGCAAGTTTATAAGCTGATGATGGGTAATGATCGCGTTCTACCCATCCGACAAATCTTGCTCTTCTCTAGAATTTTCCTCATACACGTTAAGCTTGATTAAGGTAGCAAATTGTTGCACTTGCTAGAGGAATTTCTTCGTTCCTGCTAATTTTTAATTTTCGCTGCTTGAGAAAACCGAAATGCTAGACCGAATTTTTGATTACCTTCACTTCCATTTCAGCATTGAGGCTCCTATTGTTTTGCTTGTCTTGATATTTTTGGAGGCAGTGCTATCTGCTGACAATGCGATCGCCTTAGCTGCGATCGCTCAAGGATTAGAAAACAAAAAACTTGAACAGCAAGCGCTCAATTTGGGTCTAGTTGTTGCTTATATTTTAAGAATCACCTTACTGCTGACTGCGACTTGGGTGCAACAGTTCTGGCAATTTGAGTTACTAGGTGCAGCTTATCTACTGTGGTTGGTATTTCAACACTTTACCTCAGCAGAAGACGAAGAACATCACCATCACGGCCCTCGTTTTACAAGTTTATTACAAGTCATACCTGTAATTGCTCTGACGGATTTGGCATTTTCTTTGGATAGCGTTACCACAGCGATCGCCGTTTCTAAAGAAACTTGGCTAGTGCTAACTGGCACTACGATTGGTATTGTCACCCTGCGCTTTATGGCGGGTTTATTTATTCGTTGGTTGGATGAATTTAAGAATTTAGAAGATGCAGGCTATATCACTGTCGCTTTGGTAGGGTTACGCCTGCTGATCCGGGTAGTAAACGAAGATTTAGTACCACCACAATGGATCATGATTAGCGCGATCACCCTGATTTTAAGCTGGGGATTTTCTAAGCGCAATCTTCCAGAACCATTGCCGGAAGTATCAGCACCAGAAAAAAGTGAAGTTAATGTAGAGGGACTAGGGACTAGGGACTAGGTTGGGGATTAGGTACTGGGTACTAGGGACGCTTGAAGAGTACAAGGAGTTGAGGGAGGTGAGGAGTTGAGGGAGTGTAAGAATAAATTCTCCCCCATCTCCCTCATCTGTCCCTCACCCAGTCCCCAGTCACCAATCCCCAATCCCTAATTCACTCGTGCAGCCAAGGCAGCAAATGGGGTTGCCAATTGACTAATTCTTCATCTTTAAACCACAAAGAAATTTCTCGTTGAGCGGTTTCGATCGCATCGGAGCCGTGAATAATATTACGACCGATATTAACGCCAAAATCACCCCGGATTGTTCCTGGTTCTGCCGTTAAGGGATTTGTCGCACCAATTAACTTTCTTGCCGCAGCAACAACACCTTCACCTTCCCACACCATCGCTACTACCGGGCCAGAAGTGATAAACTCAACTAACCCCGAAAAAAATGGTTTTTCCCGGTGAACATCATAGTGCGCTTCAGCTAATTCCCGGCTCACTTTCAAAAATTTTAAGCCAACTAGGGTAAAGCCTTTACTTTCAAAGCGACGGATAATTTCACCAGCCAATTTACGTTGTACGCCGTCAGGTTTAATTGCAATAAATGTGCGTTCCAAAGCTATCTCCTCAAAGCAGATAAATATTTTTTATGCCTTTAGTTAAAAGTCAAAAGTCCCTGATATAGTTTTTGCCTATATAAGTACGGGCGGGTTTAGAAGATAAATGATCGGTTTGAGCCGAAAAATAATCAGCAAAACCAGCACGGCAGTCGCTACAACGGAGCGGAGCCTCCAAGGGCGCGCTGCCTCCCCTACTAACTGATGACTAATGACCAATGACTAATGACCAATCACAGAATATCTCACAAATCACCTCCAAAGTGTATGTGCGTTCAAACATGAATGCGTTAAATTGTAAATTCGTGGGTGAAACATAAAGGTCAAGAAGAAATGCGTCTTGAGTCAACTGCTGCATCAGATGAGGCGGTGAAACCGCCTTCCAATAATGGTAAAAAAGGTGAACTGAAACATCACAAGCAAAAAAAATTGCTACCACCTGCTACCACACACGATGGCTCACGCCTTTGGAAAATTGAGGATAGTGAAGCTCTATACCGAATTGAAGGTTGGGGGCAACCTTATTTTTCCATTAACGCCGCCGGTCACATTACTGTTTCTCCCAAGGGCGATCGCGGCGGTTCTCTTGATTTGTTTGAATTAGTTAATGCTCTCAAACAGCGTAATCTGGGTTTGCCTTTGTTAATCCGTTTTTCGGATATTTTAGAAGACAGGATCGAGCGGTTGAATGCTTGTTTTGCTAAAGCGATCGCTCGCTATAATTATCCTGGGGTTTACCGTGGCGTATTTCCGGTTAAATGCAATCAGCAGCGCCATTTGGTATCAGATTTAGTCCGCTTTGGCAAACCTCATCAATTTGGTTTAGAAGCAGGTTCCAAGCCAGAATTAATGATTGCTCTGGCAATGTTGGATACACCAGGAGCTTTGCTTGTCTGCAACGGCTACAAAGACCAAGAATACATTGAAACGGCAATGCTGGCACAACGACTAGGACAGACACCAATTATCGTCCTAGAGCAAATTGAAGAAGTGGATTTGGTGATTGAAGTCAGTCAGCAGCTAGGAATTCAACCGATTGTCGGAGTGAGAGCAAAACTCAGTACTCAAGGTATGGGACGCTGGGGAACTTCGAGCGGCGATCGCGCTAAATTTGGTTTAACAATTCCAGAAATTATCCAAGCAGTGGATAAGTTACGTGCGGCAAGCTTGTTAAATTCTTTACAGCTATTGCACTTTCATGTTGGCTCGCAAATTTCTGCCATTAATGTAATCAAAGATGCAATTCAAGAAGCCAGCCGTATTTATGTAGAATTAGCGGCATTAGGCGCTAACATGAAATATCTTGATGTTGGTGGTGGATTGGGCGTAGATTACGACGGTTCGCAAACTAACTTCTACGCCTCGAAAAACTACAATATGCAGAATTATGCCAACGACATAGTAGCAGAGTTAAAAGATACTTGTGCTGAACGTAATATCCCCGTACCAACACTGATTAGCGAAAGTGGACGAGCGATCGCTTCCCACCAGTCGGTATTGATTTTTGATGTTCTCAGTACCAGCGAAGTTTTGACTGAAGCGCCCGAACCTCCTAAAGAAGGAGAGTCGCACATCATCAGTTATCTTTGGGAAACTTATCAATCAATTCACGAAGATAATTATCAAGAGTTTTACCACGACGCTACCCAATTTAAAGAAGAAGCGATCAGCCGCTTCAATTTGGGAATTCTCAGTCTCACAGAGCGTGCCAAAGCCGAACGTTTGTATTGGGCTTGTTGTCAAAAAATCCTAAGTATTACCAGACGGCATGAGTACGTACCCGATGAACTGGAAGACTTAGAAAAAATAATGGCTTCCATTTACTACATCAATATGTCTGTATTTCAGTCAGCACCTGATTGCTGGGCTATTGATCAATTATTTCCGATCATGCCGATTCACCGTTTGGATCAAGAACCAACACGACGGGGAATTTTGGCGGATCTTACCTGCGACAGCGACGGTAAAATTGACCGCTTTATTGACTTACGAGATGTAAAGTCAGTTTTAGAACTCCACCCCTTTGAGCCAGGAGAACCTTACTATTTGGGAATGTTCCTGAGTGGAGCGTATCAGGAAATCATGGGGAATTTACATAACCTGTTTGGTGATACTAACGCCGTTCACATTCAATTAACACCCAAAGGCTACCAAATTCAACATGTAGTCAAGGGTGATACTATGAGTGAAGTAGTAGGCTACGTGCAGTATGACTCCGAGGATATGGTGGAAAATATCCGCCAACGCTGCGAGCAAGCTTTAGAAGAAAATCGGATTACCCTAGCAGAATCACAGCGACTACTGCAAACCTATGAACAAAGTTTGAGAAGGTATACATATTTGGCATCTTAGGGACTGGAGACTGGGTACTGGTGATAGGGGATTGGGGATCGGGAAGAGGACACAGTGAATCGTCAATCACGTTCTTGCCCCTTGTCTCCCTTGTCCCATTGTCCCCTATTTAATCCCTAGTCCCTAGTACCGAGTCCCTAGTCCCTAATTTGCGTTTGTTCCCAACAATTCAGCGATCGCTTGCCGTTCTAGTGGGGTTTGAGACGTCGGTGTTTGTCTAGCATCGGTAATCAACCAGTCTAGGGCTGCGGCTTGGACATCTATCGTTGCCCCAGTCTTATCTACGCAGTATCTTCCAAACACCAACTTATCAACCAGCCGCGCTCCTGGCCCTAAACGCGACCACTCAAAAATTACACTGTTTTCTACCGTTGCGCCACTGCATATCCAGCAATTTGGGCCGATCATTGTGGGGCCGACAATTTTAGCTCCATCTTCAATTTTGGTCATCCCACCAATGTAGACTGGACCAGTAATATCTACTTTGTCCCAATTCACTGCTACATTTAAGCCAGTATAAATACCGGGAGCAACTTGCTGACCGGGAATTTGTACATTTTTAATTTCTCCCGATAGCACACCACGAATTGCCCGCCAGTAGTCTGGAACTTTACCAATATCCACCCATTCAAAGTCCATTGGAATGGCATAGAACGGTGCACCTAATTCCACTAGTTTGGGGAATAATTGGCTACCAATATCATACTCACCACCTGAGGGAATATAATTCAACACCTCTGGTTCAAAAATATAGATACCTGTGTTGATATTGGTACTTAGGGCTTCGTCTACCTTGGGTTTTTCTTGGAAAGCTTTAACGCGATTGTCTTCGTCGGTGACAACTACACCGTAGCTAGAAACTTCTTCCTGAGGAACGGATTTCATGATAATGGTGGCAATCGAACCCTTAGATTTATGCCACTTAACAGCTGCCGTCAAATCTAGATCAATTAAAGCATCTCCGCACAACACGACAAAAGTGTCATCAAAAAATGGGTAAAAGTCCTGAATTTTTTTCATACCGCCAGCAGAACCAAGGGCTTCTCCCACCAGCGTACCTTCAACAATTCGTCCTTCAAAAGAATAAGCAATCTGGACGCCAAACCGTTGCCCATCACGGAAATAGCTTTCAATTTCTTCTGCCAAATGGCTAACATTGACCATAATTTGGTCAAACCCATGTTGGCGTAACAGTTCTAGTAGAAATTCCATCACTGGCTTTTGCAGGATGGGCATCATCGGTTTGGGCATGGTGTACGTAATAGGACGAACACGAGTTCCCTTACCCGCAGCCAGAATCATCGCCTTCATAAATCTTTATTCCTCAACCACAAGCCAGTTAACTTTCATGGAGTGATACTTCATAATCTGTTTATTTTATGCGCTGAGTCATCCTGACAAGGACTGAATTAGGGGAATTAATGAAGATGGTATTAGCATAGGCATAGGTTAATGATATGCGATCGCCAAATGATTGCTCATCTGTTCAATGTACTTAAATTTTGGGGTTGTTTGAAACACTAGCTGAAACATTAATTGTATAAATCATATGTAGTTTTGAGCTAGATGCCTACGAGTGATCTTCGTCACTCCTACTTTGGAGGCTCGTGTCCACAACGCTATTGATGAAAACCTCTCCTCCCTAGTTCCTAGCCAAAGCGCCCGTATTTAATTCCTTGATGGCTCTAAGCTTTTCTCGGCACTTTGTGTATTTGTGAGCAACCGAATTTTAATATTCTGGTAAAACTCCTCTTGAAAAAGCTCCACCTTAGATTGAGCCGAAAGCAATAACAACGCCCAAAAAACACCTACTAAATGACTGTTTGGTGAGTCGTGAGCAGAGCCATTATGTTGTGATTGCTTTGTCTGAGTCCACAACTGTACCAGTTGTTCCAAATCCAACCAATTTTGTTCTAGGCACAGTTGTGTTGACCAACTATACAATACTTGTTCTAATTCTCCAGCTACTTCTGTGAGGTTTTCCTGGTGAGCCAACTCCAGTGCCGCCCGCATAGATTGCAAACCGGGTTGACGCCGGGGGCGAGGTGGTTTGTTGACTTTTTCTACCAGTTTTAACTGTTCTGCCATTAACTGCAATTGCTCGATTAACTCTTGCAGAGTCACGCGACGCTTTGGCGGAGGCATAGCTGCCGGGCGACGACGTAAATGCCGTTCTAATGGCAATCGATGATTTGGAGATAAAACTGCATCCTCTGGGTCTAATAAAATATTATCTACAAGAGTTTCCTGCTCTTGTGCTGACTGCAATTGCATTAAAGTGTTGGCTTTAAATAACACCAGCATTGATGCTGAAAGAATTGCTTGTCCAGATTGAGATAAGTCGGCTTCATAGGTTCTATGAGTAGCCTCCGATGCCATTAATTCTATATAACGGTCGATTACCTCAATCACTTGGACATCCCAAGGATCTATTTCCCCGGCTTGTGCCTGATTTATGAGATTCTCAATTGTTGCCAGTAGCTCGGAAGCATCCATCAACAAATACTAGGGTTAGTAGTTAGTAGGTAGTAGTTAGTAGGGGAGGCAGCCGCATGAAGAGCCAGTGCGGTGGTGAACCAGCACTCTTGGCGGGTTTCCAACGGACAGTTCCTACAACGGGGGAGACCCTCCGAAGTCGCCCCAACGGGGGCTTTGGGGCCCCCACGGAGTGGGGTTGGGGGGAAACCCCCGCACGGCGTTTTCTGGGCAACGGACTGTCCTCCTCCGCAGGCGACTGCTGAAAGGGTTATACAGATATTTCATTCTAATAGAGAGATTGCTGATTAAAACCCGCCCGTACAGTAATTAGTAGGAGAGGTTCTTTGAGGATTTTTTGTTTAATCAACAATTTATCTTTTAAAACCGCTCGTACAGTAGTTAGTAGAGTTAGTAGTTATAGACAACCGTATAGTAGTTACTAGTTTATTGTTACCACTATCCAGCAACCTCTCTTGGTATTGTTAATAAAGTCAGAGTTAAGCAAAAGATAAAAATTATTACAAAGCTTATTTGTCTCATTGGATACTAGTTAGTAAGTAGTAAGTTCTGCTTAATGATTTCCTAGAAATCACAAATTCTCATCTTTGGAATTGTAATTTTTGATTCCATGAGTCTCTAATTCAAAACATTTGGAGATATGCGGGTATTGCGAGTTTACAAACAAATGTTATTGGAGAGAGTATAAAAAATCAAGTGTAATATGATATTTACGTGTACAAATAAATGTATCTAAAAATACTTTTATCTGTTTTGTAGTAACATTTACAAGGAATAGGATAGGGACTCGATACTAGGGACTAGGGATTAGGAAGAGGAACAGATGAGGCAGATAGAAGAATTTACTTTTATTACTTCCTCACCTTCCTCACCTCCCTCAACTTCTTGTCCCCGCGTTCGGTGTGTCCTCTTCCCAATCCCCAATTCCCGATCACGCCAGCCCGCTCAACGGGGGGAACCCCCGCACGCGGCTGGCTCCCCAATCCCCTTTACTCAAGAGGCAACTCTGGTTCAATAGTAATTTCTGATACAGGATTTTTGGGCTTGAAGTTTTTCAGAGCATCAAATGTGCCTTTGATTGTGCCAGCAATCGGTACAGCAACGAGCGTTCCCAATAAACCAGCAATTTCAAATCCCATTAAAATCGCAACAAAAATCCAAATCGGATTCAGTCCAATAAAATTTCCTAGTAACTTGGGGCCTAGCAGGTTATCTTTAATTTGTTGCATAAAAATTGCCGCCACTGCGACTTGAACTGCTAACCACCAACTTTGCAGCAGCAGCAAAATCGTGACGCTGCCAATGCCAAGAGTTGCTCCCACGAAAGGAATGAGTTCACAAATGCCGATCCAGATAGCAAACACAAGTGCAAAGGGAACTTTTAAAATCAAAAAAATGGGAGTAAGACTCACCACCATAAATAGTCCCAATAACAATTGGGAAAGGAAAAAGTTCTGAAAATTTAACCGTAAGGAAGTGGTGAGAGGTATACGAATACGGGGTGGTAAGAGCTTTACCAAACCAAACCAAACACGATCGCCATACAACAGCATATAAAATGCCAGTACGACTACTAACACCACGTTAATTATTCCTGATAGCAATGTTCCGGCAAATCCGACAGCAGTTGAAGCTAATTGCTGTACCAGATTCTGAATATTGGCATTGATTTGATTACTAACTACAGTAAAATCTAAAGGCAAACGTCGTTTCTTAGCCAAAGCTTCTATGTAGTCTAAGTTATCCTGACTAGTCGCAAGCCAATCCGGAATTTTGTTTAATAATTGGATAGTTTGGTCAATAACTATCGGTACGAGCGTGACGCCTAAGACTACTACTAGTGTTAAAGTCAGCATTAATACAACAATAACTGCCTGTGTGCGAGAAATACGAGCTTTCTCAAAGAGCTTAACTGGATAGTTCAATAAAAATGCGAGAATTGCCGCAATACTAAGAATAGTAATTGGATGCTGGAAATAGCGAAAAAAAACAGACAGCAACCAGATGTTGAGCGCAATGATTGGGCCGCTCAAACCATAGATTAGCAGATTCTGAAGAGAGGCCCAACGGCGCATTTGAGGCAATATCTTTGAAAAACTCCTTGGCTATTGTGAGTAAAAACTAGTTAATGCTGATTATCATCATAGATATTTTAGTCATTAGTCATTGGTAGGGGCGGGTTTTATGGATGATATTTCGCTAAAATCGACAATTTATCTTTTAAACCCATCCGTACTTTCAGGCGTGTTTACTTTTCGTAACATAGGTATGATTATTTCCACTCACCTATTTAGTCAAAAGGAAGCACAGGGCAATGGAAAAAACTTTAGCCGACCTTCGCAAAGATTATACATTGCAGGGCTTGAGCGAAAATGATATTGATCCAAATCCTTTTATACAATTTCAAAAATGGTTTGACCAGGCATTAGCTGCCCAGTTGCCAGAACCAAACGCGATGACTGTTGCTACTGCTACACCAGATGGCAAACCCTCCGCAAGAATGGTGCTGCTAAAAGATTTTGATGAACGGGGTTTTGTTTTCTTTACCAACTACAACAGTCAAAAAGGACAAGAGTTAGCCGAAAACCCTCAAGCTGCTTTAGTTTTTTGGTGGGCAGAACTAGAACGGCAAATTCGTATTGCTGGGTATGTAGAAAAAGCTTCTGAACAAGAGTCAGATGAGTATTTTCAAAGTCGTCCTTTCAATAGTCGCCTCGGTGCTTGGGCATCTCATCAAAGCCAAGTAATAGCAAGCCGAGAAGAATTAGAGGGGCGTTTGCAAGCACTGCAAGCAAAATATGAAAATCAAGATATACCCCGCCCTGCTTACTGGGGAGGTTTGCGTGTGATCCCAACAGAAATTGAGTTTTGGCAAGGACGCCCCAGCCGCCTGCACGATCGCTTGCTGTATACTCGTCTTGATGATGACAGTTGGAAAATAGAGCGTTTGTCACCCTAAAACAGAAAGACTTCTGCCTACATTAACCCTATCTCATGTAAACCCTGGCGTAGCCGTTTTGCTTCTTCAGGGTTGTGTTTTTCATGCAGGGCGATCGCTTGGCGAAAAGCATTCAAACTGCCTTGTACATTGCCAACTTTCAGCAACACGACTCCCAAGTTTTGATAAGCATCTGCATTTTTAGGATTTAAAACAATTGCTTTTTGATAAGATGCGATCGCCTCTGTAAATAAACCCATTGCTTTGAGAGTCATTCCCAAATTGTAATGCCCTGTAGCAAAACTAGCATCTATCTGCAAAGCCGTTTCATAAGCTGTTTTCGCACCTTTGAAATCTCCAGTTGCTTTTAATAAATTACCCAAATTATTGTAGGCTCCCAGTTTTAGCATGGGATAAATAGGTAATTTAATTGCAGCTTGATAGTAGATAATAGCCTGTTTGAAATTTTGCAAACGGCTGCAAGCAATGCCCAAATGATAGTAAAGTTCGTATAAAATGTCGTAATTATCTCCGGCAATTTTAACTCCCTTTGCCAGTAAATCTACACCTTCAGCTATTTTTTCCGTCTCTACGTACAAAGCACCCAACTTACTGCACACATAAGGATCGTGGGGATGGGTATCAAGAAACTCTTCCATCGCCTTTTGGGCTTTAATATGTTTGTTGCTTTGGGTAATCGCACTTTTTTGATAACCAGAATGTAGAATTGCCACACCTTGCAAATAACCAATTTGCCAGTGAGGTTCTTGGCGTAAAATCTCGGTGACACTATCATCCACCAAAGCGTGGTAAGGACGAGAAAAGCGAATTCGGGGATGGTTACGAAATAGGCGAGAAACTAAAGAATAGGGAGATTGTACAGCACCCACCTCTTGACGAAGGAGGTTAATGAGTAGGTATTCCTCACTGTGTATCACCTCTCGCAACTGTGGCACAATTTTCTGCGTCAGGCTTTCATCCGCGTCTAATACTAAGATCCAATCACCTGTAACATATTTTAAAGCCGCATTTCTAGCAGCACTGAAGTCATTGCACCATTGAAAGTGATGTACTTTGGCACCAAATTTCTGAGCAATCTGGGGAGTGCGATCGCTTGAACCTGTATCTAGAATTACCATTTCGTCTACCACATTTTTGACGCTGCCCAGGCATTTGGGTAGTACTCGTTCTTCATCTTTAACAATCATGCACAGGCTCAGTTTCATATATCCAGACTTACTGCAAATAAGAGGGCGATCGCACTATGGATGCTAATTCTGATTTATAGCACTGTCTGGATTGGATAGGATGGGAAGCAAATCTAAGAAATTACTCGACTGACTGAGGAGATGCGATCGCACGACTACAGCAAAAATCAGCCTTGCGATCGCGTAGTGTGTGCAAAGCACCCTTGCTTACTAGATTGAGGTAAATGCGATCACTCCTTAATATAATCTTTTTTACTTCAAATACTAGTAATTTTTCTGAGAATAGCTATATATTATGTATTAATTATGACTATTCCCTTTAGGTCTTCTGAAAAAAGGGCTTGGATTGTAGCGATCGCGACGTGCTTTTTCAAAGGATCACAGACAACTTTATTTTTTCAGTCTAACTATCTTCTCCGTCTCCCATAGCCGATGAAAAATCAAAAAAATAAATATAGTCACCTCACAGCCATAGAAAGAATTTCCCTATCATTACCAGCACAGTTTTTATTAGCAAAAAATCTGCTTGAAGGTAAAATATTAGACTTTGGTTGTGGCTTGGGCAATGATGTTAAATTATTACAACAAAAAGGATTTGATATTACAGGTTACGATCCGTATCATTTTCCTCAATATCCTAAAGAAAAATTTGATACTATTATTTGCTTATACGTTTTAAATGTTTTATTCTCTGAAGAGCAAGCAAATGTTCTTATGGAAGTATCACATCTATTGAAACCAGGTGGTAAAGCCTATTATGCAGTGAGAAGAGATATAAAAAAAGAAGGATTTCGAGAACATTATATTTACAAAAAACCTACATATCAGTGTATTGTAAAGCTACCTTTTAAATCAATATACTTAGATGAATTTTACGAAATTTACGAGTACAGACACTATAATCTACAGAATAATTCTTCCCATAATTGCCTATTTTGTAACCCTCATAAAAATCTAACTATACTAGCCGAGTCAGCAACTGTCTATGCTATTTTTGATGGTTATCCTGTAAGCAAAGGTCATGTTTTAGTTATTCCAAAACGTCACATCAGTAATTATTTTGAACTACCTTCAAAAGAGCAATCTGCTTGTTGGCTTATGGTTAATAAAGTGCAAACCATTCTCAGTCAAGAATTTAAACCAGACGGTTTCAACGTGGGTATGAATGTCAATCGAGATGCTGGGCAAAATATGATGCACGCCAGTATTCATATTATCCCTCGTTACAAAAGTGATACTGTTGGTGCTAGAGGCGGAATAAGATATGTGATTCCAAAAAGTTAGTCATTAGTCATGATTAAAAGGGAATAGGGAAATGTTTATTACTCTCTGTGTCTTTGCGTCCCTGCCTCCCCTACAGGCGCTATCCCTACTTTAGAATCTGTCAGCTTTACGGAATCACTCACAATGAGCGTGGAGTCATACAAAGCCAAGTCACAATAAACCCAAAGCTAAAATTTAGCAACTAAATTGGTACATTGAGAATACTTGGGATAAATTCAACTTCCCTTAACTCAAACGTCTACCAAATCCTGGCTACAGCCACAATGCCGTGATTAAGCGACTTCTACAACAACTCCGTCTCTCATTGGTGAAAGATAAACTTCCTCAGGATGCTGCTGTCAAAAACTGGCTGCAAGCCATCTTTGTTACCAGTGTAGGAGCCACCGTTTTAGTATTCGGAGTTCGTCATTTGAAATGGTTGCAGCCTTGGGAATTAAGTGCTTACGATCAGATTTTGCGACTGCGTCCCCCGGAAGCACCAGATCCCCGTATGTTACTGGTTACTGTCACTGAAGAGGATCTAGGATCAGAAGATTTTTCTGTGCCAGACAATACCATAAACAAATTGTTAGCAAAGTTACAATCTTATCAGCCACGGATAATTGGTTTAAGTATCGACCGTTCCAAGCAGAAAAATTTAGGATCTGGTCTTAAAAATCTGGATAATATTATCACTTACTGCACATTCAGCAGTATGGGTAGTCCAGAGATTCCACCACCACCAAATTTTCCTGTAGATCGGGTAGGTTTTAGTGATGTAATTGCAGATAACGATGGTGTTATTCGTCGCAGTTTGTTATTTGCTGGTTCTAGCGATCGCAAATGTACAACTCAATACTCCTTTGCAGCCCTACTCGCAATTAAATATTTAGAAAAACAAGGCTTAGAATACAATTTCAACAACGCAGAGCATTTTTATATAGGTAAAACCACGTTCCCACCCTTGTTAGAGAATTCAGGTGGTTATGAAAATATAGATGCCAAAGGCTATCAAATCCTGCTAAATTATCGCAATCCCTCTAACTTTGCCCGGCAAGTAACTCTTACTCAAGTTTTACAAGGTCAGATAGACTCTAATTGGATAAAAGACCGTCTTGTAATTATCGGTACTACTGCCCGTAGCGTTCATCCAGGCTTTTATACACCCTACAGTGCCTCACCGCAACATCCGCCCAGAATGCCTGCTGTCTTTATTCATGCGCAGGTAGTAAGCGAGATGATCAGTACAGTGCTAGATGGGCGTCATCTCATTTGGTATTTGCCTAACTGGGTGGAAGCCGTATGGATATGGGGCTGGGCAATTACAGGTGGCTTTTTAGCTTGGCAATTGCGATATCCCTTGCGCTTGGGTTTGGCTGGTGGAATTTCTTTGGCTAGCTTGGTGGGAATCTGCTACTTGTTCTTTCTGCAAGGAGGCTGGATACCAATTATACCACCTGCCCTAACTTTGCTTCTAAGTGGAGTTAGTGTTATGGCTTACACTACCTACCAAACTCAGCAGCAAACTAAGGTAATTATCCTACAAGTTGAAAAGCAAAAAGAAGCTATTGAACAATTAAATACACTGCTAAAAGAAACTACTATAACCATTCAAGATAAACACATTCATTCTTCAGACACACTCGATCAAGCAGAAAAAGTAACTGGTGATTTTATTTTGGGCGGACGCTATCAAATTGCGAAAGTACTTGCTTCTGGTGGATTTGGCTGCACTTACATAGCAAAAGATATCCAGCGTCCAGGCAGTCCAATTTGTGTAGTAAAACAACTCATGCCAGCCCGTAGGGATACAAAATTTATGCAAGTTGCCAGAAGATTATTTGATGCAGAAGCAGAAATTTTGGAAGTTTTAGGTAGAAATCGCCAAATTCCTGAATTACTAGCATATTTTGAAGAAAATAATGAATTTTACTTAGTACAAGAATATATTTCTGGACATCCTCTCAGTGAAGAAATCTCACTAAGTCAGGATGTGAAAAATGAATCGTATGTAGTTGAAATGTTAGGAGGAATTTTAGAAGTTCTGACATTTGTCCATGAACATCGTGTTATTCATCGAGATATCAAACCAAGTAATATTATTAGATCCGATATAGATAAGCGCCTAGTATTAATTGACTTTGGTGCAGTTAAAATGATGCAACCTCTAACTATTGATCAAACCGAATTAGCAACAGTCGCTATCGGTACACGAGGTTATGCACCACCAGAACAATTTGCTGGACATCCTCGATTGTGTAGTGATATTTATGCCTTGGGAATGATTGCTATTCAAGCTATTACAGGCATACCACCACACGAACTTCAACCTCATCCCGAAACTGGTACTGTAGAATGGCGTCACCAAGCACAAATTAATGAAACATTAGCAGCAATTTTAGATAAGATGGTGTGCTATCACTTTAGCGATCGCTATCAATCAGCTGGTGAAGTACTGCAAGATTTAAAAAAATTTACTGGATAAGTTATTTCTCAATTGTCTCCTGTGCTGGGTATAGCCCCGTTAACCTAAAGGCGATCGCATAGTTCATATTTAAAGTAATGCTTGTTTTTTATCGCAATTACAATCTGCGATACTGTCCTATTTGTAACTATGTATTTGTGCAATCATCCCTAATTGGAATAAGGAGTCTTGTTTCAAAATTCTGGAATAACCTATGAATTAATGGTTTTAATCCAAAATTGTTATAAATCCTTCCAAAGAATAAATTATGAAACTTCCAATCAAGGTGTTAACAAATGTAACTGTTGCCGCGTTCATTTTTACAACTGGTTTTGTTACCACCAAAAAAGTATTTGCTTCTTCTATTACCTTTAAAGATGTCAACGCTGCAAAATTAGAATTATTCGACAATTTTGGGAGTTTAGTTGGAATTGGGGGATTTACATATGCGCCATTTTCAGGAAGTTTTGTATCGTTGAGACCAGGTGCTGTTTATGAGAATCCGCAAAACCGAATTCCTCCTCAGTTTGTAACACGGCGCTATACACCACCTGATGACTTTTCTCTGGTGACGAGCCTATCAGTTAATTTGCAGTTGAAAGGCTTTGAATTTACAATCCCTAGTCCTACATCTACGATTTTTGAACTGAATGAAACTGGTCAGAGTATTGTCGGAGGATTTGTCTACTTTTGGAAACCCACAAGTTTTTCAACTTCTCCACCAGGTTCAACAGATGTGCTTTTGAGTGTATCGGGAGGAGATCCTCGCAGTCCCGGCGTGGGAACAGCAAACCGTTGGGACGGATGCTTACCCAGATGTGGGATTGGTCAGAGAGACTTGTTTAATATCAACCCAGATGGAACTTGGGGTTTGTTTGGTTTTCCTGTGAGTGGACATGGCCCCGTTAGCGGTGGCGGTACATGGAAGGCAACTGCGGTACCAGAACCCACAACAATAGCGGGGAGCTTTTTGTTGCTTGCAGGCTTTATCGCATTGAAGCGTAAACAGCACTCAGGAAAATAATTACTATTACTAAATAATGGTGGGGTAGAAAATAGTAGGCACTCAATAGTAAAGATTAATGCTCTGCTCAAAACAGTTGTATCATTTATATCAATTTATACTAGATTGGCACGCAGGAGTCTTGTTTCAAAATTCTGGAATAGCCCATTATATCAATGCTTTGAATCCAAAATCCACCCATTGGTATTAGAATCTTAGCCAGCCAGTGCCGCGCCAGATATAAATAAATAAAACCCCAGCAACTAAAGCTCCAAGATTCCATTTTATAGAACGCTTCAGTAAGCCCAAGCGTCGAGAATATCTAGCTGCCTCTGCTTGCATTATTGTTTTTTTCTCAAAGCTGGCGACAAAGTTTGAAAGCCAAGTTTTTGCTTGTTCTAATTTACGAAAATCTTTAATATCAAACAAGCGTTCTTGAGTATCGATGAGAGTTCCTATTGCTTCTATATCAGCTTTAGTCTCCGCTCTAGCTAATGTATCTTTAATCTGTTGAATCTGGCTCATCTGCTCTTTTACTTGATAATTAATCTGTGTAGCATTTTGTCGGTCGATTCTGATAGTGTTCACAATTCCTAAAGGAATAAGTAATAAAAATAAGATTCCGAGTAGCAAAGCAAACCAAGACAGAAATTTCAATACCGGAATTTCCCATCGATAGCGCCAATATTCATTACCATGAAAAACTAAAACCAGACCAATCAAAGGTACAGGAACGTGTTCCACTAAATTTCCTAAAGTGTTAAATTCCCAAAGAGGATTCATCAGATACAACGGTAGTAATGTCTCAACTAAGTCAAATGATGAAAGTAGTAGAAACCCATAGCCTATCCATCGGGAAAAACTTATAGACTGCAAGAATCTGATGCTAAATTCTTGCAAATTATCTACTTTTTGAGTTAATTTACTATTGCTTTTTTCAGTCATTTTTCTAAAATTGTTGTGTTTTTTTAGATTTTTTAAACTTTTTATTATTAAAATTAAGAGTTAAAAACAGAAATAAAAATTAATATGATTATTTAGTAAATGTTTCTATAAAAATATTATTTTTCAATACTCGTGGGTATTCTGATTTTTTGTTCTACTCTGCTGTATTATGAATAAACAAAATAACCCAAAAATTAATAAAGAAATTATCCCAAATATATGGGAACCATCTCCTTTATGCCAGTAATCAAAGGCTTGGTGATGTCCAGATGCAATCAGAATCACCATCAAAGCAACCCGGAAAGCATTAACCACAAATCCTAAAATTACAGCAGTAATGGGAACAAATAATTGCTTGCTTGTAGATATAGGAAAAATTACTAGACAAATAACAGATACTCCCAAAAGATAAGTCATTGACTCCATACCAGAACAACCACCATAGACTTCTATAACACCCGTTGGCAAACTTATATAAACTCCTTGACGAGCTACATCAAAACCTAAATACCACAGAAGAAAAGCAGCGAATTTAGCAGTAACTGGAGATATATCTATAAGGGATGGTAGTACTATACTAGGTATGCCAAGAAAAAAAAGGATAGTTAGTTCTTGCAAATATTGCTTCAAACCCTTAAAACCAGAAGCAATTAAGCTAAGACCTACAGCAGCAATAAAAGGTAAAGCACGAACTAAATTACTATGAATTAGAGGGACACTTTTACCAAAGAAAAAAACTATCAGCAATGCTCCCACAATACTAGAAAAAATTTCGCTTTTCAAATGTAAGCTGTGACGCTTTTCCCAAACAAGAGATGCTACAGTTATCAAAAATAGAGCACTCATACCTAAATGAGCAATATCTCCAATTCTCAACAGCAGAGAAATATAAATAACAATTAATATCGTTACTATACCTAATAACCAAAATTTAGAGTATCTTAAAAGTCTAGCCAAGATAATATTAGTTACTATCATAAACTTAATTTATCTACAGTTATCGAACTCGTGAAGTTTCAAACTTGAAGTTACAGTATGATTAACGCCTCTATAAAATCTCTAGCTAAACTCTTAATTCTTGTATGTAAATTTAGCCTAAGTTTAGACTCAAAAAATAAGATTGAAATAAGAATAAAGTAAGATAGATTAGGTTAATTATTGCTGCTTTACCAAATAAAGCAATTTCTTTAGGCAATGACCAAATATTTAATCAATCGTCTACTAATTTCCATTCCAACACTATTTGCTACCAGTATCATAATTTTCGCTATCCTGGCATTGGCACCAGGCGATCCGATGGGAGAATTTGCACTGAATCCCTCTCTTACAGCCGAAGTTCGAGAAAACGTCAGAAGATCCTTAGGTTTAGATCAGCCAATCCACATCCGTTATGTCAAATGGTTTGTGGCTTTCATAACAGGAGATATGGGCTATTCTTTCACTAGCCGCAGTTCGGTTGGTGGGCTGATTCTTCAACGCTTGCCGACAACATTATGGGTGGTTGGTTCTGCCTACGTTTTGGGTGTAATATTGGCTGTCCCTTTAGGAGTAATTTCGGCTCTCAAACGCCATTCCGTTTTTGACGTGATTTTAACTACTCTAGTTTTTTTTGGGTTTTCTCTACCGACATTTTTTATGGGTTTGCTGTTTATTATTATTTTTAGTGTGCAATTAAAATGGTTGCCTTTTATTTATAACAGCACTTTACAAGTGACAGATTGGCAGAGTTTTGTTGCTCAAATTCAACAGTCGATTATGCCTGTATGTGTGTTAGCACTATGGCAAGCAGCAATGCTAATGCGCTTTGTCCGTTCAGAAGTGTTAGAAAATCTTCATCAAGATTACGTGCGTACAGCTTATGCCAAGGGTTTACCTACATTTGCGGTTATTTATCGTCACGTTTTGCGGAATGCTCTGATTCCTGTAGTCACACTAGTAGCGTTAGATATTCCTAATATTTTCACAGGCGCTTTAGTCACAGAACAAGTTTTTCGTGTCCCTGGTATTGGTGCATTATTAATTGACTCTATTTATCGCAACGATACACCAGTTGTCATGGCAATTACCTTTATATATGCAATTTTGATTGTTGTTTTTAATCTCATTGCAGACATTCTCTATGGTTTACTAGACCCTCGCGTCAAGTATACAAAGTAGTAGGAAAAATTTTATGTTTAAGCGATCGCCCACTCCAATTCCGGAAGTTGGAATTTCTCCTGTACAAAGGGCGCCCAGACAAGATGTATGGCGCAAATTTCGCCGCAATCGTCCAGCTATGCTAGCTACCATCGTATTGCTAATTATTGTGTTGAGTGTCCTGTTTGGCCCCTTAGTATACACCACTCCCATTAATAAAGTAGACTTCTCCCAATCTACCCTTCCCCCCAGCTGGGAACATCCCTTTGGTACAAATGATCTTGGTCAAGATATATTAGCTAGAGTTTTGTATGGGGGACGAATATCGCTTGCCGTTGGCATTTTTTCAATGGTGGTTGCCATCTTGCTGGGTACGCTCGTAGGTGCAATCTCTGGGTTTTTTGGCGGTTGGCTGGATATGATTTTGATGCGCTGCACTGATTTGTGCCTGGCTTTACCGCGACTGCCACTTTTACTATTAGTAATATTCCTGTTTCGTGATGCAATTCGGGCGATCGCTGGGCCGGAGTTAGGTATATTTGTCTTGGTAGTCCTGGTGATTGGTGGACTCAATTGGATGTCTGTAGCGAGATTAGTACGGGCTGGCTTTTTGACGGTGCGGGAAATGGAATTTGTTACAGCAGCTCGTGCTCTTGGCGCTAGTCCTTTGCGGCTAATTTGGATACACATTCTGCCCAATGTCATTAGTCCAGTTTTGGTTGCTGCTACGCTAGCAGTCAGTACGGCAATTATTACCGAATCTACCCTCAGCTTTTTTGGTTTGGGTTTTCCGCCAGATGTACCAACCTGGGGAAGAATGCTTTATGAAGCACAGAACTTTTTGGAATTTGCTCCCTATATGGTGATTTTTCCTGGCATGGCAATATTTCTCACCGTGTTGAGTATCAACTATATTGGTGATGGTTTAAGAGATGCTTTCGATCCCAGACTACTTTAGCAGACAAGTTTTGTTATTTTCTAATAATGTTGTGATGACGGTTTTGAGAGTTTGGTTAGTAAATCTTCAATGCAAATTTCTATTACTTCACCTCTTGTTTGTGCATCTTCTGCCACTTGGTAAGCCACATTTTTTTCAGGTTCTAACTGCAATCTATCTGCCGCTTGCTTAAGCTTTTGTTGTATGTATTGAACAGACAGCGTATTCCTCAAAAATTCTAAATTCTCATTCAGCCAGCCTACATCAAAAATTCTGGCATCACTCTCGCTCAAGTAAGGGCCACCCCCTCCGTCTTCTGGTGTCCACATACCAAAAATTGGGTTCTCCCCTTCTAAATATATAAGCCCGGAAGCATACATGATCGCCGAAATCGCTTTGCCAGGGTGGTCAAATTTCCACCAAGTTGTCCAAATTCTATCGATAATTGGAGCTACATACCCAATGCTGTTGAATCTTTGTATCCATGCATAGGCTGGTGTCGAAGCTTTGTTGTAAATAAATCCTCGCTCCACCTCAATACGATCAATCAGTCCATCGTGGAAGAAGTTGTAAATAGCTTCTCTGACCTTTGGAGTCACCATTTTCTCTAGTATCTTGCCACGGTATAAACAATAGTGGAACTCGGAATCACCGCGATCGGCTGACTGATTATTCATCAGCGTCTCGTACCAGTAATTGAGACACACTGGGAATAGGTACTGAAATAAGTCTGGCTGTAGTTCAACATAGGCCAAATCGTGAAAGTAGTACCAAAGATCCTCTCCAGTAATTTTACGCCAGTCTTTGTGAGCTATATTCTTTAATTCCGAGTCAAAATAATCAAACTGTTTTTCCCACACTGTCTGGGGTGGTGCGGGATTACCAAATATCTGTCTACTGCGTTGTGGTGTAATTCTCATACTTCAAATTCCCACTACCTACTTTCGCCTCCAATCCTTAATATTCCAAGTATCTGCATCCCACGGAGTTGTGTCTACACCAACGAGTCTATTGTTGACTCCAACAACATTGGCTCTAACAATTAAAGGAATAACTGCCCCATCTTGAATTAATAGATCGTTCATCTGAATAAATAGCTGTTGACGCTTTTGGGGATTTAACTCAGTTGCAGACTGTTTCCACAGTGCATCATATTGACGATTGCAGTAACGTGAAGTGTTTTGCCGCGACCAATTATTCTTTTTCTGAGGGATTTCATCACAAGTCCAACTCTTCATGTATGCACCTGGATCTGGGCTGTTATTACCTGTGGTAAACATTTGCATATCAGCATAGAAGTGAAGAGTGGTATCTGGATTTGCAGGATCGGCTGAGAAGAAAATACTCGGATCGATACTTTTGAGTTCTACCCTGACGCCAATAGATGTTAATGCTTGTTTAACAATTTCTTGAGTTTTCTGCCGCAATGGGTTAACTGAAGTTTGGAAAAGAACACTCACTTCCTTGCCATTTTTATCCCGGATGCCATTGCCATTTGTATCTTTCCATCCAGCCTCATCTAGTAAGGCAGCAGCTTTTTGCAAGTTAAATTCGTATTTAGTATTTGGTGAATTATAAATATCAGGTGCGACTAAGAGATTTACAGCAGGACGACCGATCGCACCATATAATTGTTTGGCAATAGTATCGCGATTAATAGCATAGCTAAAAGCCTGACGAACTTTGCGCTCGCTAAAAAAGGGATGGGGATATTTGAGACTTGAGCGTTCACCCTCCTGCGTTGCCTGGTTGGGATCTGTCTGATTAAGCAAAATCCGCTCTACTTCAGCGCCAAAGCTAGCTTGTAGTTTACCTTGACCTGCTGCTTCTAGTTGCTTGAGAATGGGAGCTTCTACCTGAAGATTCCAAGCAAAATCTGCGTTTTGTGTCTGAAGTACTGCTCTAGCAGCCGAAGTTGCATCACCACCACCCTTGAGTTCTACTCGTTTAAATAAAGGCTGACTGGCTTCTCGAAACACAGGATTTGGCTCATAGATGATAATATCACCGGGCTTGAATTGCACCACTCGGTAAGGACCAGTGCCGACAGGAAGTAAATTACCCGGAGCCTCCCTAGCGTTAGAGCCGTTATATTTCTCGAAGATATGGCGGGGCAGAATCATCCCATTTTCACCGACAAAAGGTAACGACCAAGCCGGATTGATATTCTTAAAATTGATTTTGACGGTATAATTGTCAACAGCTTCAACGTTTTTAACAGCTTCATAATAGGCAGTACTAGTAGCACCTACAGCTGGGTTAGAAAGAAAATTATAAGTGAAAACCACATCTTGTGCTGTAAAAGGTTGACCATCAGACCACTTAACCCCCTGCTTAAGTTTCCAAGTTACTGAAGTACCGTCTTTCGCTATGCCACCATTCTCAACAGTAGGAATTTCCGCAGCGAGGAAAAGGATTAATTTACCATCTTTGTTATAAGTAGCAAGGGGTTCGTAAGTGACTCGACTACCCTCAAAGTCTTTGTTACCCTGGGCGAGATGGGGATTGAGGATAGTTGGTGCTTGCCAGTAGAGAAGTCGTAAAGTATTGCTATTGCCCCCGACAGAAGTAGAATCTTGGGTGGTGGGAGAAGAACAGGCAGACAAGAAGGATACACCGATGCATGACAAGGCAATGATCTGGGCTTTGCTTATTTTTTTGAAGTTAAACATCATAAATGTAAAAATTTTTATCCACCCTTAACTGTGGGCTATAAATTGACTTTTTGCCATGCCAACTTTGCCGCACCCAACATCCCGGCAGAATTGCCTAATTCCGCTGCCAACAGTTGTATTCCCACGCGAGATGTTCTCAACACTCGCTTTTCAATTTCTCTTTTGGCTGCTGGTAAGAAAAACTCAGCACTAGCGCTGACACCACCACCAATTACGATCGCTTCCGGTGTCAGTACGTAAATTAAACTAGTTAACCCGATACCCAAGTCCCTACCGTACTCCTGCCAAAAAGCCAAAGCTTGAGCATCTCCAGCTTTTGCTAGAGTACCTAATTCTGCTGGGTCTTTGCCAGTACGGCGACGAATTGCCGTAATTGAGACATATTGTTCCAGAGAACCTTGGTTACCACTATTACACATTGGCCCATCAGGGTTGAACGTAATTAAACCCAACTCTCCAGCTGCTCCATAATGCCCGACAAATAATTTGCCATCTAGAATAATTGCACCACCAACACCAGTTCCCAAAGTCAGTAAAATCAGATTTTGAAAGTAACGCCCAGCTCCTAACCAAGCTTCTCCCCAACCCGCACAATTGGCATCGTTAGCCACAACCGTTGGTTTGCCAGTTTTGGCTTCTAGAGCGTCGGCAAGTGGAACATCACACCATCCTGGCAGGTTAATAGCGAGTTTAGCAATTCTTCCGGCTGCATCTGGAGGCCCAGGAGTACCAACACCAATGGCTATAGTCTGATTTTCCGGATCGAGTAGGGCGATCGCATCCACCATTGCCGCTATTACTGCTTCTGGAGTTGCTGGTTGGGGAGTCGCTACAGTTAAAGACTTGCCGCAAGTACCATCAGCTGTGAAGCGCCCCAGCTTAATTGCTGTTCCCCCCAAGTCAATACCAATTACTTCTGGTGTCACCACAATACCCTTTCTGCCTTCTGAATTGAAAGAGGGGTGTAAGGGTGTAAGGGTGTGGGGGAGCCACTGCGGTGGACGGGTTTCCCGGCATAAAGCATGTGGCGTTGTAGGGGAAGGTTCCTTTTTCATGCTTAGTGATGAAATTTTTTCATCGGGACTGCCTTATTATTACCTGTGGTTAGTTTTTTTTCTGGCTGATTTTACTTGGCTCAACTGTAACTTGACTGACATAAGTCATTGAAGATGAATGTAAATTGGCTTGCGCCTGCCAAGATGGGAGGGGCGTACCCCGCAAAATGCCAGCAAGGGCAACAGAGAGCATAAAGCCACCAGCAGCAGCCGCAACTAAAGAAAGATTATCTTTCACACAATTCTCTCAGGTGAATTACAACAAATAATAGACTAGCAAATCAAATTATCAAATGAGGGTAGTTAGTAGACTGTAAACCCGCACTCCCTGAAGCGCCTCAAAATAACGGCATAATAAAATCAACACAACTGCATACTTTTATATTGAAATAACATAGTTATCTCACCTCGTCGCACCCGCATCTTACCGCCATCTCCAATCGCAGTTTCTGAAAAGAGCCGTCGTCAGAAAAAGCAAGATGCTCTTGCTATGCGGTGTCGTGTTGTTTTCGAGCACTTGCGCCCACAACTTCTAGATACTCATTACAACTGGTATATTGCCATCGACCCAGAGAGCGAAAACTATTTTATTGACCCAACACTAAAGGGGATAACGCAAAAAATCTATAATGCCTATGGTAGCTCAGATCGCGTAAAACTCACCATCTTTCGACTCAATGACACAGGAACCTGCGGTAGGTTATGGATTTAGGTGCCTTTATGCAGCTTGTAGTTAACAAACCGAAAGGAATACTGACATTGGAGATGGTGGAAGAGTAGTATGCCTGGGCATCGCACCAAACACACCACGCGATCGCTTTCTTTTTGAGCGTCACCAGATCCCTAAATCGTTAACTATTTCCGGATACCATTTTCTCGCCGTAAACGGGGATTGATAAATTCATTTAACCCTTCACCCAGTAGCGATAGCCCCACCACCATTGATGTCATCGCTAGCCCCGGAAAAAGCGTAGTCCACCAAATGCCTGTAGATAGTGCAGGCAAAGCCTGTTTTAAATCGTGTCCCCATTCTGGCACTTCTTCCGGCAGTCCTAAACCTAAAAAGCCCAATCCACCCAAAATCAGAATGGCATCGGCAGCGTTAAGGGTGAATAGTACGGGTACGCTTTGAATAACGTTAAAAAATAAATAGCGAGAAAGTACTTGCCAGGTATTAGCGCCGATCGCTTGTGCTGCTTCAATATAAACTTCTGTTTTGACGCTGACAGTATGGTTGCGGACAACTCGATAATACTGAGGAACGTAGGCAATGCTAATGGCGATCGCGGCATTTAATATTCCCCGCCCCACTACAAACGCCAGCGTTACCGAAAGCAATAACCCCGGTAGGGTATAAATGCTATCCATTAAAAACAGCAGCATCTTATCTAATCTACCGCCAACATAGCCACTCACCATACCTAAAGGCACACCAATCACCATACTCAGTGCAGTGGCTAGCAAGACAACTTGCAATGCAGCTTTTGCACCCAAGATTGTGCGTGAGAATACGTCATAACCCAAGCTATCGGTACCGAACCAATGCTTGGCTGAAGGTGGCTCAAGAGGAACGTTACTTAATAACTCTGTGGGGTTTTGCAGCCATCCCCAATTCACAAACAAAGGAGCGAACAATGCTAGGAATATGAAAAAAAGGGTGATGGCTAACCCTACAAGCATTAACTGGTGAGAAAGGGTAGGACTTTTAGTAAAAATTAAAAATCTTTTTGACAGTTGGGGTTTGATCAGGCTCATATAGTTATGAGTTAGGGGTAATGAGTAATGAATTTTGAGTTTCCAGAGACATTTTGTCAACCCAAAACTCAAAACTCACTACTACTATGACAAATTACTTTCCACCAACTGACGATATTCGCTCTTGGGTTTGACGCCTTTAAGTTCTTTCACTAGTTCCTTATTTTTAAAGAACTGAACTGTTGGTGTTCCTGTAATGCCTGCATTTTCGGCAATATCTCGGTCTTTGTCGATGTCAACTTCCACAAAGTGGATTTTGCCATCAAATTCATCCACTACCTTATTTAATATTGGCTTGAGAGTGTGGCAAGGGCCGCATCCAGGAGAGACGTATTTGACTATGAGTAGGCGATCGCTTTCGTGGAAAAGCTTCCTGAGGGCATAACCTCCCTCATAGCGTGTCCTATTAATATCAAATTCCGTGTCAGAGGGAGTTCTGTTGTCAGTTGGCTGAGACTGCAAATCATTATCTGGAGTTTGCGACACCTGATGAAACTCTTGGATCAACCCATTCGACGACAACCAGCGTTCTGCCAACATTGCTGCCATACAGCCACTACCCGCAGCAGTAATCGCTTGACGATACTCATGATCCTGCACGTCACCAGCGGCAAAAACACCCTCTACGCTTGTTTCTGGAGAACCGGGCTTGGTAACAATGTAACCCACTTCATCCAATTCGACTTGCCCCTTGAATAAAGAGGTATTAGGAGTGTGACCGATCGCGTAGAATAATCCTTTAACGTGCAGTTCGCCTTCTTCACCAGTTTTACTGTTGCGGATTTTCACCCCTTCCATATGGCCGTTACCAAATATATCCACAGGTTCAGTGTTCCAATGCACGTGGATTTTAGGGTTACTTAAAACACGGTCTTGCATAGCTTTAGAAGCCCGCATCTTCTCGGAGCGCACCAGCAAATTCACCTTAGAGCCATACTTAGTAAGGTAAATTGCTTCTTCTGCTGCCGAGTCGCCACCACCCACGACAGCCAATTCAGCCCCGTGGAAAATCGGTGTAGCACCGTCGCAAATCGCACAAGCAGAAATACCCCGGCTCCAAAATTGCCCCTCACAAGGTAGTCCCAATCGTTTTGCAGTTGCACCTGTGGCAATAATTAAACTATGGGTTTTAAATTCCCGTTCTTCAGAGCGAACAGTAAATGGACGCTGGCTTAAGTCAACTTCAACAACATCCTCTGTATATAGTTCAGCACCCCAACGTTCCGCCTGAGCTTTCATCTGATCCATCAATTCGGGGCCTGTAATTCCTTGCGGGAAGCCGGGAAAATTCTCTACTTCAGTCGTTGTCATGAGCTGTCCACCAGGCAATCCTCCGGCTTGGAAGCCCTCAAATACCACTGGCTTGAGGTTAGCACGTCCCGCGTAGATGGCTGCTGTGTAACCTGCCGGGCCAGAACCTACAATTACCACATTTTCTACTTTTGGGTTGGTCATAACAGTTGCACAAACTCATAACGACTACGCTTAATATAGCATAACAAACCGCGATGGGAAAATGCCTCTTGTTTTGAACTGTATGGTGAAGGCACCTCGACCTAGATGCAGGGTATTGGCTTACTCATGATGGCGATCGTGAAAAAATAGGCACGCTAGGCGCATACTTAGTTTACTAAGACTGTTGTTGGAAATATTTTCTAATAGTTTCGATATCTATTTCTAGTACTTCTGCTATTTCTTGAATGCTCATATTTTTCTCAATCAGTTTTGGTACTAATTCTAATTTTGTCTTTTCCAAGATGCTCTCAGACAACCGAGTATTTTTAAATTCATCTAAATTAAGCATAGCTTCAATTTCCTCTAAAGCAAGATTGGGGAACTTATAAAATATAATAGCTTGGATGAATGCTAGAACTTTCTTTTGAATATTTCATCTGGTAAATTTTCTCTTGCCTGATTAATTAGCTGTTGAGCTAAAGAAGTAGCTTTTGTATGTGTTTCTATAAATAGTTTAGCAATTCCTATGCCTAAGGTATCCTCAGCCCTAGTAGAAAGTTCATTTAGATAAATGCAACGTAGATGTTGTTCCATTAAAACTCTATAACGAGGGTGAGGCAGGGTTTCATGAATGCGTTTATCGTAAATAACAACTACATACCAATCTGAATTTGCTGGTTTATATTGACGGAAATAAACAAAAATTTCTCCAAATAATCGTTCGTAAAATTCTTCATCTTTGTAGGTTTGCAATTCTACAAAATATAAGGGTTCATTTTCAAACCCCTCGATAGTAGAAAACAATCCGTCTAAACGAAATGATTGTTGTTTTACTTCAGGTGCAGTAAATGTGTAGATATTGGGATTAGTATCAGGTTTTTCAATAAGCTCAAAAAATATTTGTGGTAGTTCCTTTACAAGTTCATAAAAAATTACATCTGTTTTCATTAATTTTATTAATGGCAAACTATACAGCTGTTATTGCCTACACACAATACATTGTAGCTTTCGTAGGTTTGGGTGCGTATGATAGATATAGAAGCGTTATTTAGTGTACTATGTCCCTTACCATTGCAGATTTAGAGCAACTACAAAGCGAACATCCAGAATGGCGGATGGAACTGGTAGAAGGGAACATCATAGTTATGGGGCCATCAGATTACGAGTCAGAGGAAATCACTACTCGGTTGACTACCTTCTTGAATAACTGGGTAATGTCGCGCAAATTAGGGCGAGTAACTGGTTCTAGCGCAGGCTTTATTCTGCCGAGTATGGAAGAGGGCGACTCAGAAAAAAGAAATTTGCGTGCGCCTGATGTTTCTTTTGTGCGGGCTGACAGACTAAAAAAGAGCAAGCGCGACTTTGTAGAGTTAGTTCCAGATCTAGTGGTAGAAGTCAAATCCAAATCAGACAGAATTAAACCGCTTGAAGAGAAAATTCAATTATTCTTACAACTCGGCTCTACAGTTGGGATACTAATTGATCCTGACCAATTGACAGTAACAGTTTACCGACTCAACCAAGCTCCAGTTGTATTGCACAATGGAGACACACTCACGTTACCAGATGTGCTACCAGGTTGGGAATTGGCAATATCAGACCTATGGCCACCTGAATTTGAGTAACTGGATGTCTCCAAGAAATTAATTATCCGTTACCCAAATATAAATCTTGTGGTTTGGACATCTTGTCCGTACCAGACGGGCTAGAAGCCCATCCTATAAGAAAGCTATAATGCAGCATCTTAGCCTTGTCACGCCACTCCCTCACGGGAAGCGACTACACATCTAGAGGGTGACAGCTACCGTTTACTGAACCGCATTGATTTATCTTTTAAATTCAGTCTGAAAATGCTGATTAGACAGGTTTTTTGCATCGAAAAGAACCACTTACTTACAACTAAAAAAACTTTTTTTGGTGGGAGTGATATGAAATTGATCCGGGGTGGGTAAGTTATTTTTAGAACGCGATAAGCAATCACCACCACGAGGAGTTACAGATATGAAAAGCGAACTGAAAGCCAAGTTTTTACAACACATTCTTAATAAAAAGAAAGAAGATGAAGGTTTCACCCTGATTGAACTACTGGTAGTAATTATTATCATCGGTATTCTCTCAGCTATTGCACTGCCTGCGTTCTTAAACCAAGCTAACAAAGCCCGTTCTTCGGAAGCAAAAACCTACGTTGGTTCCATCAACCGCGCTCAACAAGCTTATATTTTGGAAAATCCAAACTTTGTTACCACTCAAGCTCAGTTTACCAATCTGCAACTGGGTATCAAGTCACAAACAGAAAACTACGTTTACACCATAGCTGCCCTCGGTACAGTAGGTGCAACTGCTAAAGCCCTACCAACAACTGCTGCCGCGAACCCTGCTGTTTTGAAAGGCTACGTTGGTAACGTTGTGGTTGGACAAACAGCTGGTGCAGGAAATGGGGAAGGAACCACAATGGCTAATTTGTGCGAAACTCTCAACCCTGTAAAACAGGGCGATACCTTGGCTGATGGAGCACCTGTAGGAAGTCCTCCTACTAGTATTAATTGTGATACAGGTACCCAAAAAGAGGTTAAGTAAACAGTTATACATTTAACTTGGTGGCAACAATATTACCAGCAAAGTTATTCACAGGTGGGTACAATCATACCCACCTTTTTTATCATTTATTGAAGTTATTAGCATTATATGAACGTTGAAATATCTGTAAATAAATTTACTAATTGGCAACAGCAAGCCCATCAGCATCTGATTGAAGGACACTACGAACAAGCTGCCTATTTGTATGAGCAAGGAATAGCATCTGAACCAGATGTGATTTCACACTACTGGTATCTAGGGTTAATGCTGCTTTTACAAGGAAAAGAAATAGAAGCACAAATGACTTGGATGATGCCTTTAAGCGAGGATGAGCCAGAAAAAGTAAATGATTGGATAGAAGAACTAATACAGGTTTTGCAAACAGAAGCCGAACGGCAGGAAGCCCTTGAATATTATAAAGTAGCTTGGGCAATCAGACAGCATATGCGAGAAATTAATCCAGACAACCTGGATAACCTGCTACATATTATTCAACTATCGCCAAAACTAGACATATATCAAGATGAAGAGCTGCCCCTGTTTGAAGCAGCACAAATACTGGAGACAAGCAAACACATTAAGTGTGATGCCAATCTACTTTTGCAAATATTACAACTAGTATTAGAAATTTATCCTTTGCAAACGTCTGCTTTTGAATTTATTGTGGCCTGTATTGAAAATACTAATAATCCTGCCATCATAACAAAAATTATCTGCGATCAATCTGTTATATTTATCAACTCTTTGAGCTCAGAAAAAGCAGTAGCATTATGCAAAAAATTACTGGCTCTCGCACAAACAGATATCAGCTTTTTGGTCAATTTTGCCAACCTCTATCAAAATTCAGGTAGAAACCTGGAAAGCCTAGAATTTACTCAACGTATTCTTAGTAATTCTCCCTCTTTAGTAGATGAAGTAGCAGCTAATTATCTAACACTAAGAGGTTTGATGCGAGCAGGTGGACAGTGGCAAAAAGCTGACTCTGCATATCAAAAATATGAAAATTTACTGGGTAAGTTAATTGAATCTGATAGCTATGTACCTGAAGAGCATTTAGTAAATTTAATTAGTACCGTGGCCTTTTCTCCTTATTTACAAGATGAACCTGCTAGAAACCATCTCTTTCGCAATCAGGTAAGTAAATTTTGTCAGGAGCGTATCCAAAAACAATTAGGATTATTCCAACCAAAGAAAATATCTAACCCCATTGTTAAGTTTGTTAGACCTTTAAAAATTGGTTATATATCTACCTGCTTGCGTCGGCATTCTGTTGGTTGGCTATCACGCTGGATTTTTAAATATCACGACCGAGAAAAATTTCAAATTTACGCTTATTCTTTAGAAGGCAGCAATGACAATTTGCAAGAATTTATTTCTCAACAAATCTCAGAGTTTTATGATTTGTCCCAAACTCAAGAAATTATCGAAATTGCTGAACTTATTCATAAAAACGAAATTGACGTACTAATTGATTTAGATAGTGTGACTTCTAAAAAAGTTTGTGGAGTCATGGCATTAAAACCAGCTCCGGTTCAAGTCACTTGGCTTGGTTCTGATGCTTCAGGATTGACAACCATAGATTATTTTATTGCCGATCCATATGTTTTACCTGATTCTGCGCAGAAATATTACACTTCAACTATTTGGCGTTTGCCTAATACTTACATTGCTGTAGATGGGTTTGAAGTTGGTATTCCTACGTTACGTAGAGAACAATTAAATATTCCTAACGATGCAGTGATTTATTTAAGTAGTCAAACACCCTATAAGCGTCATCCAAATACAGTGCGATCGCAAATAAGAATTCTTAAGGAAGTACCTGAGAGCTATCTACTGATTAAAGGGCAAAACGAGCAAGATTCAATGAAAAAATTTTTTGAGCAAATTGCTGAAGAAGAGGGAGTAAGTTGCTCAAGGCTGCGATTTCTACCACTAGTAGATTTAGAGTCAGTTCATCGCGCTAATCTAGGAATTGCGGATGTGGTATTAGACACTTATCCCTACAATGGCGCGACAACAACCCTAGAAACCCTCTGGATGTGCATTCCCTTAGTATCACGAGTAGGTGAACAATTTGCGGCTCGTAATAGCTACACCATGATGATGAATGCAGGTATTACAGAAGGCATTGCTTGGACGGATGAAGAGTATATAGAGTGGGGTGTGCGCTTGGGTAAAGATGCTGGTTTAAGACAGCAGATTTCTTGGAGATTAAGGCAATCACGGCAAACGGCACCGCTATGGAATGCAAAGCAGTTTACTCGTGAGATGGAGAAGGCTTACGAACAGATGTGGCAAAGATATAAGAAATAAGCTCGTAGTGAGGACTTTAGTCCTCTGGTTTTTGGAAGCACTCAAGTGCTTAATACAAACCTTAGAACGTTAAAAGTTATCCCAATCGCTGCCATAATCTTGTACTGGATATTGAACCCAAGAATCACGTAGCCATTGCCTTCCTTGAGCTTTTAAATACCAGTGAACGCTGCTTTCTACCCAGTCATAAGGTGATTTCACAAAACCATGTTTGACTGGGTTGTAATGAATATAATTAAGAGTTGTATAGTAATGTCTTTCAGAGCGAATAGCGCGATCGCTCCATCTGTACCAAATTTTTCGCTGAGTAATATTGTCTTCAAGATTCCATTGGCGAGCAGTAAAACCATGAATTCCACGAAATAATTCACTTAAAACATTAAAATTTACAAGATGAACTAGTAGATAATAGTGATTGGGCAAAACAACCCAAGCACAAATTTTTATGTTCGTAGTAAGCGCTTTAGTGCTGCTTTCTTCATTTCCACTACTACCAAATCTATCAAATATCATATTTAGCAGTTGCTGACGGCGAGATTCAGATTGCATATGATGTTTATGTTCGTAACAGGCTACCATCAGCAGGTAAAAAGATTTATCTTTAACTGGATGTGGTGGGGAATGGTGTGGATAGCCTTTACTCAAGCGCTCTTTAATATGATGTCCGCTAAATTACTCTTAATTCCTGCGTTACCTCACCCCAACCCTCTCCTTACTAAGGAGAGGGTGCCGTAGGCGGGTGAGGTTATTTTATTATGGGCATTGTCACGAACGTGATATAACTAGTTCAGCTTTTTGTTCTGGCGTGAGTTTACGATATTCGTACATATATTTTGTAAGCTTTGTAAGCACTCTTTGTGCTTACTAGAACTTTTTTTCAAAGATTCTTCAACAAGCTGTTTATAGAAAGCTTCTAAACCTTCAACACATACTTTGTCATCAAAAAGAAGATGGTGACGCTCTTTCATCTTTTTTGCAATGCTGTTTCCCCAAGCTGAATCGAGTCCTAATTTGACAGCAATATCGATATATTCTGCTTCATTTTGGGCGATGGTGTCTGTCACTCCAATCATTTGCAGGAAACTGTAAGTGTGGCGACCTCGCATAAATTCCCCTGGACAGGTGACAATAGGAAGATGGCAAGCGATCGCTTCTAGGCTAGTATTACCTCCAGACCAAGTAAAAGTATCTAGATAAACATCGGAAAGTAGATTAATCATCAGGTAATCTAACCGCTCCGGAATGGTGAGAAATAAGCAGTAATCTTCGTATTTGAGATTGACTGTGGTAAAGGCGCGGTTCAAACGTTCCCGGAGTAAACCACCACGCAGAAATAGAAATTTTGCTTGGGGAAGCCGACAAGCGATTTCTGCCAAAATAAAATCATATTGCGGCAGGTATTTGAAAGGCGCTTGACAACAAAGATAGATAACTGCGTCTTCTGGTAGTTGATAATCTGAGCGGGTTTTAATAATTGGTGGGATATATGGTTTCGGATAAGATACACCAATGTTAGGCAAACGAATTAATTTTTCTGAGTAATGTTCTTGTGCATTTTCAGATTCCATTAACTCGCTAGATAAAAAGTAATCAATTGTGGGTAAGCCAGTTGTCACCGGATGTCCCCAAGCAGTGCATTGGATAGGTGCAAGCCGCAAACCTGCTATTTGCATGGTTGGCGGATCCATACCTATTTCTGGATAGACAAGAATGTGCAGTTGATCGGCTATGATTTGTTGGCAAACAGCTTCTAAATTATGGGGAATGTGGTGGAAAGCATCACTGTGAGCTTGAAATTGCTGCGTAATTAAATCTGGTGAGTTTCCTGTATAGTAACAGTAGATTTCAAAGGAGTTGCGATCGCAGTAGCGCAACCAACCAGTTAACCACAGCGTTCCACTGTAAGAATGGAGATAATTTGAAACGTAGCCAATACGAATTTTGTTACCAGGTTTAAGGGGAGGTATGGATACAGGAGTAACCCACTGAGGATAGTTAGCTGCCATAATTTCATGTACTAACTTTCCATACTGGCGTTGCAACTCTATGTCGTTTTGAGCTTGATAGGAAATATAAAAGTTTGTGAGGCTACCTATACCTGCCAAAGCATACTTTTTCTCTACATCAGTGTTTAGAGATGTTTCTTGAATTAAATTTTGCAATCCTTGTATAAATCGTTTCCGATAAAAACTAATTTCATCTTGTTTTTCATAGATTATGGGGACTATTAAATGTTTGTAAATTTTAAAAGTGTAATCATCAGGTAATATATTTGAAGCTGTAATTGCACTAGAGATAGCATTTTGAATTCGTCCAGCCTGCTGCAAATTCTTAATTAACGAGAAATGAAGGTTTCCATCTGTTGGATAAAGTTTAATTCCTTCTTGAAGAATTACAAAAGCTTTATCTACCAAGTTTAACTGTCGATAACACTCACTTAAGCGCCAATAATCTTCTGGATCCCCTGGTTGTATTGCTAACAGTTTTTGATATTGATTAATTGCTTCTTGCCATCTTCCCTGTTGGAAAAATGTTTGACTCAACTCAAAAAAAAACTGTCCAGATGGTGTATCACAAAAATTTTCTAAATTATAGGAGGGAAGAGTTTCTGCTTTTGTTAGCGCTACAGCTTGTTTATTTTCCTGTTCCAAAATAATTCTGGCTTTAATCTTAGGTAGCAAAGCCTGCCACTGGATATCACCCAACTGTCCCACTAAAGAAATTTCTAATCCTTCGCTGACATCCAAATCTTCTTGCATGAGAAGATTCATACTTATAGCAGATAACAACATTTCGGCATAATTTTCATCACAGTTACTTGTCTCTATAAGTAGAGTAATGTGTTTACTATCAGGATGAGCTGCAAGGTTTATCCACACTCGTTCTAATTCTAAACTGAGTGATTCTTCTGGCTGTGACCAATCAGGAAAAATAATTAAATTTATTTCTTTTAAATTTAGAGGCGCAAGTGTAGTATTTATTAATACTGTGCTTACAGCGTCTGCCATTTTTGACCAAGAAAACTTTTTCGCTTGTTCTAAACCAGCAGTAATTAAGGTATTACGAATACTAGGCTTTTGCATCTCGCAAAGTGCATTTGCCAATTCTTGTACATTATCATCCTTGACGTAAATTGCTGCTTCTCCTACTACTTCTGGAATTGAGGCATTATGACAAGTAATAACAGGACAACCACAAGCCATTGCCTCAAGCACTGGCAAGCCAAAACCTTCATACTTAGATGGATAAACCAATGCCACAGCACCAGAATAAGCTGTTGTTAATTCCTCATCATCTAATTGCAGCATATGAATAGTACTGCCTGATGTGTAGGTTCTCAACTCTGGTGCTAATACACCTCCACTGCCAGTACAGATAATATCAAATCCATAGCTAGTCGCGAGTTGAGAAAAAGCTTGGAAGAATAAAATACTATTCTTATAACCACTTCCTAGCCCAACCAAGATAAAGTATGGTTTTGAGATACCATATTTTGTTTTAAAAGTATTAATTTCTTCAGGTTTTGCTGGTGAAAAAGTCCTTTTCACTCCACAATAAGCTACAGTAACAGACTCTAGAGGTATATCTGTAAAGAACTTTGCCAAGTCACGTGCTGTATTTTCTGAAATTGTTATATAAGCAGATGCGTGTTGAATAGCCTGATGTTTTTCTTGCCACATGGGATTGTTCATATCCCATCCCATTACTTCTGGAATCATATCATATGCCATGAACACAGAAGGTGTTGTAGTAGGAGTAGTGTAGTACGAAGAGATAAATAAATCTGCATCTTCTTCATCGCAAACTTGCTGTAGCATTTCCCGATCGGCATCAGTGTTTGCGTAGTCATAAGCCAGTATTGTACGGTACCTAATACCAGGAATTTTGGGAGCAGTTCCAGCGCGATCGAGTACGATAATATGCTTACCAAAGCTGTTGTTTGCCCATTCTTCTAGTAATGATTTCCAGACACGAGCAATGCCTGTTTGATAAAGCTGGAAAAATACACCATCAACAACGATTTTTGGATGTAATGAATAATGCTTTTTAACAAAAATTCCTCGATTACGAATATGTAATGCTATCTGATTTAGTCGTCCATCTCTACCTGTAGTATTTTGTTTATGTTGCATCCATCTGTGAAGATCAGGAACTGGCGTAAGAGAATATCCCCCTAATCTGGCTCTATGGCATAAATCTACATCATCCCAATAGCCCGGACCATAATCCTCACACCATCCTCCTAAAGCTTCTAGAGTAGATTTTTTGATGCACATTGCCCATCCTTCTATGTATATTTCGCCTAGCTCATTTTGCATGAAACCAGGGCCGGAGATGCCACTCCCTGCTAAGGCACACAATAATTGAGATGGAAAATTTAAAATTTCTACATCGTTATTCAAGAATAGAATGTATTCTCCTGTTGCAGCTTTTGCACCTTGATTATTAGCCGCAGAAAAACCCCGATTTTCCTCGTTACGGATCAGCTTAATATTGTATTGATTACAAAATTCCTGTAATTCTAATTTCCCTGTTAATTGACTGCCATTATCTACAAAGATAATTTCTAAATTTCCTAAATATTGCAAGTTCTGTTTCCATATCTCTAACAAGTCACTATGATCCCACCAAGGTACAACTATACTGATAAAATTTGTTTTTAAGTATTGTTTTATTTTGTGAGTGTTAGCATTAATTATTGCTACATCAGAAAAATTGTAAGAATTTTTTAGCACTTCTTCTTTTTCATTTATCTGCTCACCTTTATTTGCTTCGACCCAAAAACAACTTTGTTCATGAGACCAATAGTCATTAATATTAATTTCTCTAAAACCTGCTGTTTTCAGTAATTGGGACAAATGAGGTTTCGTAAATCCAGTTTTATGAAATTCTCCTGGATGAGTTTGCAAACCAAAAATAGTATCTAATTGCCAACCCCAACGCTCTTCTTCCGGTTTGATTAACCATTGCTGTAAACACCACTCAAGATTTGGTAAATTCATTACCAATTTTCCACTAGGCTTTAACACTCTTGCCCATTCTTTCAAGGCTATCGGCACCTCATACTTACTGAGATGCTCTAACATATGCTCTGTAAAAATCTCATCTACAGAATTATTTTCAAGAGGAATATTAAAAATATCTATTTGGATGATATCTTGAGCAGAAAAATATTGGTCAACATTCAGATATCCCTCCTTGACATTGCCTCCGCATCCAAGATGTAGTTTTAATGTATTATTGCTTACCATAAATATTTTATCTGATAGGATTTAGATATTTATTAAACTGACAACCCTAATAGCGATCGCTTTTCCCTACTTCTTTCTTCAACTGCTCCAATTGCATTTTGTAATCTTGCCTTTCAGGACTCAATTTCACCAACTTTTCCAAAGGAGCGATCGCACCTTTCGCATCCTGCAACTGTAGCCGTATTTTTACTAACCCCTCCAAAGCAACTTTATTTTCTGGTTCTCTTTGTAACACCAACTCATATCCTTGTGCCTGTTGCTGCAATGATGGCGCAGCAGACGCAACTTGAGCTTGTGGTGGATTTTGAATAGCCTGTACAAGTGCAGAAACTGCTGCAAAGCCTGTAGAACCAAAGAAAGACACAAAGGATATCCAGGTTACTATCTTTTTTCGCCGCTCTAACTTTTTGTGGCGAGCGATCATGTATTCTTCCCCAGAACCAGCCATATCTGAATGTTTGCTGCGGATAAATACTTAAGTATCAGCAAGCCTCCTGTTATAAAAGTACCCACTCTTATCCAAGAACTATCATCTATGAGTAAATTTTTTCACACCAAATTCATAAGCCGATTCTGAATGTAAAGATGAATAGGCTATATCTACGTAGTTTTAACAGCGGTAACAAGAATGTGGCAAATGGCTTCAACCGATGAGAATTGGTAGGCGATCGCTGTTTCAGGTGGTTCGTCAATCAGTTCAAAGAAAATACTGGGAAAGCTTTGGAACAAGCGATAAAATATCGTATCTGTTTTCACGTTGCTCGATATGGGGTTTGTGCCATAGCTTTTGATTTTACTTGGTAGTTGATGTTTTCACTGCCAATCTTGAAATTTATCGCTAGTACTACGAAGTATAGAACTTAGCTGGGCGCGACGGGTTTCAAAGTTAGCGGCAATGGAAATGAGGATAATACCCACTACTAAGCCAACCAGCCATTTGAAGAATGGGTAGCGCAAACTAAAAATGACTAATTGGTAAAAGGCTGTGATGAAAAAGGTGGCTGTACCAACGTAAAGAAAAGCCCGCACTCGCAAACCTAATCCGGCAAAAATCGCAATCAGGCTGAAAGTTCCCGGTATCAGGGCTGTGTCTTGATGGAATAAAATCGCCCAACCACAAATCAAACCACTAGCAAGTAAACGCCAGTAATGACGGTATGCTTTCATATCCGATAGTTTCAATTGGGGATCGAACTGGGCAACATATAATAACGATAAGCCGATCGCACTCACGTACCATAAAGCATCTGTCAAGCCCAAGTCATAAAACCAGCGAAAAACTGCCCAATTAATTAATGCCACACTCAAGTATGTGACGCGGAATTGATTGCTCATCTTTGCTAAGAACACATAAAACGCAGCTGTTAATAGCAAAGTAATTGAGTAAATTTGCAGTCTGGTTTCCCACAAAAGTACCAGTGGTAAGATGGATGCGGCTACTTGCCAAGGGCGTTTCGACCAACCCCAGCTTTCCCACGGTAAGATGTAAAGAAAATAGGCAACTACACAGGCGATCGCGGCATTCCAAGGTACAAGCGCACCAGCAAATAACTGCCCTACTGCCGTCTCGCGCCAATAAATCCTCATTGCAGCTACTTCGAGCAAGCCCAGGTAAACCCAGATTTCGTCGGGGGTAATGATTGACGCGGGGAATTCTTCTCTCTCAACAGGATATCTTCCTTGAAAGATGGCATAGCGAATCAAAAATATCCCTGTTCCTAAACCCACAAGTCGATTCACTTGAATGGGTGCTGCGATCGCTGCTATTAATAAAAAGCTACTCCAAGCCCAGTGCAGATGAGCAATTGTTTTCAGTTCTTCGGTACTCAAGCGCAAATAGCTACTTAACCAAGGTGAGAGGATGCGATAGGCATACATGATGCTTGTGCCTAAAGCAGACATGGCAATTAAACCATCACCCCATGCTCCTCCTGAAGCTTGTAACATTTGATAGAACAAAAGTTCATAAGCAGAAATCGAGATGCCAATAAGCCCCAGGTAAACCAGAGGTTTAAATTCATGGCGACGCCGCCCCACTCCGATCGCAATTAAAGCTACGCCCAAAGAAGCCAAACCTGTCCATTCGGTAAAGGTGTGCAAACGCAGTACCAAACTAAAGCCCCCATACATGAGCGGTAGAATGTGAAAGCTGCTCGGTAACCTTTCTAAGCGGTGTCGCCTTTGCCACCACTCTCCAAACAGCTGAGTTACCAAACCCAAACCAATATTTGCGATCGCTATGTGGATGATTGAAGGTTTGCCAAAACCAATTAACTCGGCGGTTAGTAATTCCAAACACCAACCGATGCCATAAAAGGCAAAATTTGTCGCCTCTCCCCAACTGCGATAAACAATTGCCCCCAAAGTAATAGCACCAGCAGCTAAATATAACAATCCTGGGGTGGCAAGCTGCATATAAACTAACACAGAATGCAGCGTTAAACTCAATAACTCTACGCTGCATAATGCGATCGCCCACTTATCTGTTGCATCTGCATAGATAGTTGCTAATTCGTTGCTTCTTTGTTGCAGTAATTTCCGAGTTAGCCATAAACCCAGGATAGCGATCGCACCTATTACAAACCACCTCTGCCCAGACAGCTTCGGAAAACCAGGAACACCCTCCCACAACAGGGTTCCAATAGTACTGAGAACGAATCCTACTGTAATGACTGCATATGCTTTGTATCGGAAATAATTAGTATTAACGAACATTAAAGCCGCAGCAACAGCTAGACTGATTAATCTGAAATGGGGTAGCGGTAAAGTTAGCAATTGGGAAAGCCCCAATGCCAAAACACTTAATATGCTGTTAGTATTGCGTTGATTTCCAGAACTGCGACTAGCAATTCTCGTCAGAGTCATAGGGGTAATTAACCAAATTAGTCCCCAATTAGCATTAGTCGCACCATAGTTTCTCCAAGCTAAATCAGCATTTACCCAGAGTAAAAGGAAACTAATTACAGCTAGCCCTAAACCAATATGCCAACCGCTACGCCGCCACCAGCGATCGCCAATGCCCAATAGCCACTCTCCTACCATCACGGCTAACAAAATCATTGCCCAGTGTTCATTACGTAAGCCGGGGAACAACCAATCAACTATCGAGCAAAACGTTAGTACTCCTGTAATATGAGTGAGATATGTCAACGTGGGAAGATTTGTTGACGCGGGGACATAGGAATGAGGGGAGGCACCAAAGTTTTTTGTCTCCGTGTCTCCTTGTCTCCATGTCCCCGTGTCCTTATAAATGCGGCGCTGAGTGACTATTGCTAGAGTTGCTGTCGAAAAAAGTAAGTTTAGCGATCGCAGTACAGGATTTACCAAGGCGATCGTAGTTAAAACAGAAGCAAAAAATAGAGTTAGTAGTTCGCCAAACTTAGCTACTTCCCTTCTACCAAAATGACGCAGCAATTCTGTCAGCGCAACCATCAAAATTACGTAAGGAAATAAAGCAATACTTAGTAATGCCCAAGCTTCATTTTGAGAATTGGTGAGTTGAGTAGCAGTAGCGATCGCCGATTTTTGTAATTCAGAAGGTACTAACCGCCAACTCAACCAAATCGTCTGTAAGCCAATGACAAAGATGGCAGCAAAATCAGGTTGGAGATTGTAGCGCTGCAAGCGACGGCTAAAAAACCACAAACTTAAGCCACTAACAGCTATTGCTTGCCAGGGATGAGTGATTACAGAAACCAACCAACCAAGGAATAAGAGAATACCGCCAATGAATTGCCAAGGCACAGAAAGACGTAAAGATGTCTGTGAAGACATGGAGAAATTATCAGACACCCTCTCCGCGTCTTTGTGTCTCCGTGTCGCCGTGTCTTCTTCATTCCCCTTGTCCTCTGCTTGCTGTGTCAACCAAGCCACCAACCAACCGCAAATGCCAATAGCTAATCCTAACTGCGTAATCTCTACATGGGCAACAAAAATCCCTCTGACTAGCAACACAAGCAAGGCATAAATCACTATAGAGGCAGGTAAATTCATACCTAATCCACTCTGCCTGTTTCTTTGTCGTGCTAAACGAGTTTGATAAACGGTGATAAGACTAGTTCCCACCACTGCCAAATAAAGGGCAATTAAGGGAAAACCTGATAGTTTCCAACCCCAGTGTAGATAACTCAGTCCGAGAATATTTGCCAGACGAAAATTTTCATTAGGCAAATGAGCAGCAAACAATCGACTTTTGCTAATTAAGACTGTAATCGCGGTAAGGCAAAAAGAGGCGATCGCTACTACAATCCAGTTCACGGGATTTTGCCACAGCCCAAAGCTATCCATTGCCCAAAAGTTCACTGGCACTAGCAAAAGCGTGACTGTTAGCAATGTCTGTGTCGTCAGTCTAAGATTACTCTGTTTGCCTGTCCAAAAACTCAACCCCCAAAAACTTAGAGTATAAGCGAACAAAACGCCATACTGCCCCGCAGCCGGAAACTTCTCCCATTGACTAGCAGCGAGTACTCCGGAAGACAGCACTACTAGAAATACACCTAAAAATAGCAGCCAACGGACGCTCAATTCTGATAGCAATGACTGCAATATTTCTGTGAAAAGATTGGGTTTTGCCAACTCTGGTGACGGCTTTTGTTTCCCAGGGAGAACAGATGGCTGTAGTGAGTCAGATGTGACAGTTGTTTTCTCTGCTACCCTCTGAGAAGCTCCTTGCACGTCTGGAGATTCAACACGAGGTTCTAATATGACGCTACAAACAAGAAACTCTCGGCATAGTTGCCTTACTTGAGCATCGGATATTAACCCCAAACTTAGCCAGATATCGAGTCCTTGTAATAACTGCGGATGCTGCGATGGTAACCTGACTTCAATTTTGATGGAGCGCTCAAGTGGAGAAGACATAAATAGCAGCCCTAAAGCTTGTTACTTAAATCATCATTTTCTTTAAGCATCTTTTCAGTCTATTTGTGCCACTTATGCCGCCGACTGCTGTTAATTTTTGTTGATACCTCCTTTCAAAGTAGACGTCCAATTTTTATCGAGCAGACGGCAGAAGTAAAACCCCACAAGAAATTTAATAATTTCTACTGTTAAATAATTATCCCAATGGCTGAATTTTTTGCTGTTGATAAAACTCTTTAAACTGCTTTTGCTGCTTTTTGTGCTCCACAATGGGGGCAGGATAATCAACAGCCTGACGTTCCAAAGGTGTAATATTACCAGTTATTAAATATTCTGTATCTATAGAACGCAATTCCGGAAGCCACTGGCGAATATATTCAGCATCTGGATCAAATTTTTGTGCTTGACTGGCAGGATTGAAAATACGTAGAGGTTTAGGATCCATGCCACTAGAAGCACTCCATTGCCAACCGCCATTGTTAGCAGATAAATCGCCATCAATTAGTTTCTGCATGAAATATTTTTCTCCCAATTGGGGATTAATCAGCAAGTCTTTAGTTAAAAAACTAGCGACAATCATTCGACAACGGTTGTGCATCCAACCAAGTTCATTGAGTTGACGCATGGCTGCATCAACAATCGGATAGCCAGTTCTACCTTCACACCAAGCTTGAAAGTGTTCTACATTGGTTTGCCAAGGAAAGTTTTTGAAGGTGTCGCGATAGGCACCCTTTGCTAATTCTGGAAAATGATACATGGCGTGTTGATAAAACTCCCGCCATGCTAATTCTTGTTGCCAGGTACGGATGCTAGCTTCTGTTTCTTCGCTGCGGCTGTTTTCTAAAGCTTGTTGTGTCGCTTGCCAAACAGTACGAATGCCGATCGCACCAAATTTTAAAGCTGCACTCAATCGGGATGTACCGTCAGTTGCTGGGAAATTTCGCTGTTGTTGATATTCATCGATGGCGTGGGCGCAAAATTCCTCTAAACGTTCTTGTGCTGCTGCTTCTGTTGGTACAATTGCTAATTCCCCATCCCAAATAAATCCTAATTCTTGAGCTGAAGGTAATTCAATCGCTCCGGCAACTTTTGCTTTTTCCTTTTCTATTTCTGTTAATCCTTCAGCATTCTCCAGACTTTTGACTGGCTCTGCCTTCGCTTTACTACTCCAATTTTTCCAAAAGGGAGTGTAAACAGTGTAAGGTTGATTGGAGCCAGTGCGGATTTCTGCTGGTGAATGCAGCAGTTGATCCCAGTTTTTTTCTAGAAACTCGATACCTTTTTCTTTCAAAGCCTCTATTACGGCGCGATCGCGTTCTTGAGAATAGGGCTCTACATCCCAATTCCAAAATACAGCTTTGGCATCTAATGCCGCAGCCAATGCTGGAATTGCTTGCACGGGGTTGGCGTGAAGTATTAATAACTGGCTACCAGCTTGAGCATATCTTTTCTGAAGTGCCTGCAAGCAACCTATCATGTAAGTCACTCGAACTGGAGCCACATCATCTCGTTCCAAAATATTTGGATCGAGGCAAAACACACCTACAACTTTTGCACTCCGCCGCCGCGCCGCCGCAAGCCCTGTATTGTCAGAAATGCGTAAATCGCGTCGATGCCAAAACAGAATTAAGTCAGACATTAAATTTTATTTTTAGTTCGCTTGTACTAGATTAGAGCTAATAGTAGCAATTAGTATCTGTCTATTGAAAAATTTTTCCGCTAGAAGGCAGATAGCAGTGGTTCGACACGTCGACAAGCTCAGTGCATCGCTAGGCTCACCAACCAGGCAGGAGGCAGAAGGGAAGAGGAGCTTCAGGGGCTTCAGGTGCAGAGGGACAATGCCCAATTCCCGATACCCAGTACCCTTTTAGGCTAATTAGAATTGCGTAACTGTTACGTTAACACCAGAATCCAGTTGTTTGGGGGGCTTGAAATAATCAATTTGTTGGGTATTTTGAGGAGTTTGGTTATTTTTTTTATTTTCGCATTCCTTTAAGATCCGAGCTGGATCTGTAATTAGCTCAATGATATTTTGACATTCTTGCTGGCGTAATACCGAAATTGAGCGTCCGGCTTGTTGTAGATTATTGTTTCGATAGATGACATTATCCCAGCTACTGTTAATGGTGACAGGTTGGGTTATTAAGGAAGCCGCGCGATCACTTGAACCTCTCACAGAAGGGATATTCGCTGGGTTGGCATAGGCAGTTGCGGTTACACCAAACATCGCAATCATAGCAAACAAATTTAGGAGCAAGCTTTTCATAAAATTACATCTCTCAAAATTAATTGGATACCTAATATAAATTTTGGCTTCTAACACTTAAAGGTGCATCAGGGTAACTATTTGCATCCAATTTAACCATCATGTTTTTAACTACAGCCTGCCACAATTTTATTCCAGTACAGAGTTATCGGTTTTGTGATTGCGTTGCAGGTAAAGTCATAGTAGCAATACTGCTCTCACGCTACCCGAAGATAGTGCGATCATACAATCTAAAGTGACTGGGGGTTAGGGTGTGTTTTCAAATCCAAAAGCCTTTAGTACAGGTTAGAGTATTCTGTGTCTGGGTTGTTCTTTAAGTATGCGGAAGTTCTGAATAAAAAAGTTAAGCACATCAACAAATTTAATGACACAGGCTTTATACTGTCCCCTTGCCTCTACCCATAACTTTAATTTTGCCTAACTACTTAATATGCTATCTTTAGTTCTTTTAGAGCTGCTTCTCCTAATATTCTATGAGCAACAGTAGTCGGATGAATATCATCCCAGAATAGGAATTCATCCGGATTGTCACAGACGGCAAAATTGTTCACACAAGGACTTGTCACATTTGTAAAACCAAATTTGGCTGGATTTGCGATCGCTTCTCGATACAATAAACTAACATCAAGCTCAATAAAGTGAGTATCATTGTCTAACTTTTGGCTGAGAAAATTCAGAGATTTAGCCAATTCACGATTATGAGCGCTCGTCACAGAACTAAGGCTGCTAGAATAGGGGCTATTTCGTGTGACTGGCAGCTTGCCTAAATCTGGTAAATTCGCTATCAATATATTTTTTGCTCCTGCGGTGACAAGAGACTGAATTGCATTTGATAAATTAGAAACTGAAGCAGTAGAATCGGCAACACCTGAAAGGTAATCGTTCGCACCAGCCCATAAAATATAAAGAGCATTAGTATTTACCTTTTGATGAGCTTTCGTAAAACTATAAACTTGTGCTAACACACCTGGAATGTCATTAACAGTGCTGTTTAGTGTAGTTGCACCACCATAAGCAAAGTTATTAATTTGCTTATTGTTTAGCCCTAGATTAGAGCTAAGATATTCTACCCAAACAGGGCCATTAGAATAACGTCCTTGAAAGTAAGGAGGGCTAGGAGGAGAAACTCGTCCAGTATTTTTAAATCTATTTCCAATATCAGAAAGACTGTCACCAAACACATAAAGTTCATTTATTTTATTAGAATAATTCAAGCCCTGTGTATGAGATGCAATTACAACCATAATTAAAGTTGCGAAAGTAAGTGCTACTAAAAAAATCAGTTTTTTCATTATTCAAGTTTATTGTCATCAAAATCTCAAAGCCCTCTTCCTATAGGATGGATGAGGGCTATTACTTAAAATTTAACTTGATAAATATATGAAATATCTTTTACTATTTTTGGTGTGGAGACTGTTCAATGAGCGTTCCTCCTTTGACAAAATTTGTCTTTAATTACTGAAACTAAAAGCAGATTAAATTGTGGCAGAACGAATTGAATAACTTGAGTGTGCAAAATTTTTGAGTTGCTGTTTTAATTGATTGGGAAGGCAATAAAATGCACGACCTTGCCATCCCTTGATTTTTTGATATTCCAGATGTCCGCAGTACTTATCCCCTTTATGAATATGCCAACCCCAGTTAGCTGGAATTACCTCGTATTCACTTAAAGTTTGAGTTAAATAAAGAGTCAACTGTTCTAGGTTATGTTGAGGTTTCATGGCTGTTTAAAAATTCCTGTTTTTCTATATAAAGGACACAATATTTTTGGTTTATAGGTCAATATTCTCCTGAATACAAGCTGCTTGACCCCCTTCTTGAGAGTTATTTGGTTAGCTACTTGAGAAGGATTTACTAACAAATTTTACGCACGGGCTTTTACCAGAAGTATGAGGCGATCGCCTCATACTTCCAACCTGGAAAAGTCCTGCGTAAGCGCTTATTAGGCACGGATTTAGTACTCTGGCACAATGGCGATAAAGTATTAGCCTGGCAAGACTTTACAATTACGTCGGTTGATGAAGAGGAGTGCGTAGCGCAGTATTGGTTAGCATGGAAGCCTATCTAGATGTTCAAAATCAAGTTGCTAGTCAAGATACAGCTATTGTCGAGTTTCAGCAACCCCGACGCTTACCTTTAGACTTACAAGCAGAAGTACATTTACCCAGCGATCGCTATTCGATTGCATACCGTAAGTGGCTCAAGCAACAGGGTGTTACCTTTGGTGCCATCTAATTACTTGATATGAAATGAAGAATTACCACCAAGGATGCCATCTCAACGAGTCGATACTGGGGCTGTAAAATTGTAATCGTCCAAAACCAAGAAATTGACCGTACGATTTTTCGCCTGCGGGGTAGGCAGTAACTCCAAATAAATAAACACCACCAACCATAGGATTTTGCACAGGTTTAAGAGCAATTGTAATATTTCTACCTGGCGATATAGGCGGATCGAATGTCAGCGATAGGGTACGGGATTTGCGATCGCTTGTCACATCTTTTAGTTTCAGCTTTTGACCTTTTTTACGACGCGTTCCTTCAAAGGCATAAGTATCTTCTCGATCAAAACGAATATAGTCAACTCCTTCGCGTTGATTAATCGTTATTTTTTGTAGCGGTTCTCCGGCATTCCCAGGCAAGCTGATAGTAAAGTAGTACGTTGCACCCCATACATACGTGTCTTGGTATGTAGTCGCTGCTTCTACAAGACGTGGAGGCTGGGCGAAGTATACTGTGCCATTTTGCAATTGAATTGCTTGGCTGCTTAGGGTAGCGTAACTTTCAAATGCAATTACCCAAGCTAATGCTGTACTAAATAAAACTCCAAAGCGCATGGTTCTATACCTTTTGGAGCTAGGGCAGACTAAAAGCCTGCTCAAAGTTGGTGTTTATGATTTAATTGTAATGATTTGATTGCGTAACAATTACTTATTTTTATTGCTATTGTTTATATCTTTGCAAATATTTTTAATATGCATATGGCAATATAAATCACAGCGTGTATAATTTGCCTGTTGAATTTAGTTTATACATCGCCAACTGGCAATGTATAAAGATAATTGAAATTTGTTGTCAAAATGATTTGTGAAGTAAGAAACTAAGAATATAACTCCAGCAATTATTTATTAGTTATGAATACTGTTTCTAGCTTCGGATTCAAGCGTCCGATCTGGCAATCTGTTGTCATGTTGACTCTGGGCTTCTGGCTGAGTGCTAGCCTAATTTTAGATTGGGTAATTATGCCTAGTCTGTATATTTCTGGCATGATGACACAAGCAAGTTTTGCGACAGCAGGCTATGTAATTTTTTGGAATTTTAATCGGATTGAATTACTAGCTGCTGGCTTAGTCTTAACTGGTGTGTTAGCTCTCGGCAAATATCAATCTAACTGGCGTAGTGGTAGCCTGATTTTATCAGTGTTATTGTTGTTGATAACGCTTGTTGATACATATTTGTTAACTCCGCAAATGTCTGCCATTGGATTGCAATTAAATCTATTTCAGGCAGCAGCAGAAATCCCAACAAATATGAATATGTTGCACGGCAGTTACTGGCTATTGGAAGTAATCAAGCTAGTAGCAGGTGGTACGCTTTTGGGTTGGTATTGGCGGCAGCAGTAGAGAAGAATGTGTAGAGACGTGCGGCAGTGCGTCTCTACAAATAATCATTCAGATGCTTCATTGTCAAAAAACAGCAGACGCAAAGCGAGGATCGCAAACCCGACAGCAGCGATCGCTTTTAATAAGTGCGTAGGTAATAATTCTGCTACGACTCCTCCAGAGACAGCTCCCAAAAAACTAGTCAAAAGTAATGCGGTGGCTGTACCAAAGAACACGGCTCGCGGAGACTGACAACGCCCTGAAAGCGCGATCGCAGCTAACTGACTTTTGTCGCCTAACTCTGATAAAAAAACTGTGATAAAACTCAATCCTAAAAGGTGCCAGTCCATAAATTATCCTTTGCCTTAGTTAATGACTACATCCCAAAACAGCATCAGGGAAATCAGCAGTAACATCACTCCGGCAGCTTTGTTGATCGTCTTCGGAGAAAGGCGGCTAGCGATCCAACTACCTAAAATTACACCCAGGAGACTAGTAGTGATTAATGCTGCTGCCGAGCCGATAAATACTACCCAAGGTGAATTAGATTCTGCACTCATCAGTAGAGTCGATAGCTGGGTTTTATCACCAATTTCTGCTAGAAAAATAGTAATGAAGGTAGTGGTAAAAATAGCTACAACTGATTGCTTGGGAGGACAATCGACACTTGTAGGTGATGCTGAAATGCTTTCTAGTTCTAGCTGAGTAGGAGGCTGAGATACACTGGCTATGGTCACAGGTAGAGAATCAAGTTTCACAGGCAGTAGTTTGCTCTAGAGGTTTTTCATATTCTTTTCATTTTCTCAGATTTTTGTTACAGATTGCAACCCCGGAATGATTAATTCTTGTTTGTTGTGATGTATTCCATAAGTTGAGCAGCTTGCTCACTCTCGCTTCAATGTTTATAAAAAGGTCGTAGTATTTTAGAGTCCCTAAACTGTTTGGAATTGTAATAAGTTCAGATAACGCTACCAAGAGTTTTCCCATAGGTTGAGCAACCCATAGAATGAGCGGAAGTATCTACTATTGTCCAGCAGGTGCAGTTGAAAATTGAAAGCACAGACGAGCGAATGCTTATACGCATACCTTAAACTCTCGTTTAACTATCTATAATTGCTTAACTTGGCGATGGCTCTTGATTTTGACTTATACACATCCACCAGTGAAATAAAATTACCTAATCATTTCTTCCATTTTTTGTGAAACTCTACTAGTTGGGGTAAATCCTTACAAGAAAGTTACGGTTTTCCCTCTGAGGATGGAAGCTAAAATTATCACAACAATCGTATATTATAAATGAAGGATAAATCGTTCATCTCTCGTGTTGAGAGACGGAAGTAAGGAAAAATGACCTGAAGGAACGCGCCTCATTCAACGGTAGATCAGAAAGAAAGAGGCGACATGAAATCAAATTATCTAGAAATGCAATCTGACAATAAATCTGGGCTAATCAGCGCACAAGCTCGTTTGTTGATGAGTCAAAGCCGCCATAAGCTGCAAAATCGGCAACAAGTAATGTTGCATCGGGCAGCATCAGAGTTGGGGATTGATTCATAAGTCTGAATATTGGTGTCAGAAACAGTCATGAAAAGGAATACACAACAACGCTTGCAAACAGCTGTTGACATCCATCGTAGTAACATCCTCAAGAGCTTAGAACATCGTTTACAAGTTGCTAGAGTCAAAGGGGATGAAAATTTGCTTCATCAGTTAGAAGCAGAAAAGAGATACTACAACTAGCTTTTAGGTAGTAGTATTTGCGCCAGGGTGTTGTTTCCCTAAATCCAAATCATGTAATGAAACCGCCAGAGGTAGTATGCCCTGGCGGTTTGTTATTGGAAGCGTAGTTGCTCTCTCGGCATGGTAACTTTGGAGCTTCTAGTGCTTAGATACAATACATTATTAAATATTAATTAAATGTTATTGGAGTAAGCAAAATATTTTATGTCTAGTGAATATGGCTGTATACTACATCTTTTTACTAAGCAAAAACAAGATGATGCAATGTTAGAACTTACAAAATTAAACTTAAAAGTAGGTCATGGCATAAAAGGAGATATTAATGCTAATCCTATCAGTCCCAGGCAAGTCTTACTTGTCAGATATGAAGATATTTTAGAATTTTCAATTAAACCAGGTGAGTTACGAGAAAATCTTGTGATTACAGGTATACAATCTGAGAAGTTCGTACCTGGCTCCTTGATAACTTTTGAAAGCGGTGCTGCAATTCGCTTAACTTTTTACTGCGAGCCGTGTAAACGCATAGCTCATTTAGTAGAATCATTAAAAAGTATTCAATATAAAAGAGGAATTTTGGGTGTAGTTATCGCATCGGGTAAAATACAAACTGGCAGTAAATTTAAAATCCAAATTAATCAGTTTCCAATGTTATCTGAAAATCCTTATAGACGCTTTCTAGATTTTATCATCAAAGTTCCTAATGGGAAAATCGTGACATATAAAGAGATTGTTAAAGGGATAGGAGTAAATAATAGCTATATGCGGGCTATTCCTATGTACATTAAAAAAACCTCTGTCGCTAATTATCCAATACATAGAATATTAGATTCTAAAGGTAATTTGTTAACATATATTTCTGGTCAGAAAAACAAATTAGAGTTTGAGGGGATTAAGGTTTTATGTAAGATAGATGTATCTCATACTCAAAATAAATATTACGTAGATATGAAAGAGTATTTATGGAAAGATACAACTCTCTATCTAAATAGTTAAACATGGAAAATTTTTTGGTTAATTATTTAATCGTTATAACTATACTGCCATACAATAGCCTGATTTCGTAATTAACCTCAATGACTTAAATGCTTAACCTCTGTTTCTATATGTTGCTATGAACTATCTGAATTTATTTTCAAAGCTGATTACTAATTACTAGCAATTTGGCAAATTACCATAGTATGTGATAAGTATTTATTAGTACTGTAGTGAACAAGCTCTAACCCAGCTTTTTCTATTTCTTGCAAAAGTTCAGGCATTTCATACTTATGATGTCTCCAAATAGTTATTTCTTCACCTGCGGAGATTTCAATATTTTGATTAATGGTCATAAAGTTAAAATATATAGTGTAGTTACTCAGGATTTGCATATTAGCAACTAGACTATCTGTTTCTGAATCATATTTTCTTAAAATTTGACAATCTTCAGATTTAATCCCAAGTTGGTTTTGAATCCATCTATATACTTGTTCTGCATGGTATTTGCTGCCACCTCTCACACTGCCATCCCATTGAGAATTGGAACCAATTTCGTTAGTGAAGACTAGAAAGTCATTCTTTTGCATACTATTTCTCAAATTTGTGAGTACTTTGGTTCTATTTTGATGGTTTCCCATTGTCACACCCAAGTGCAAAATTATTTTTGCCATATATTCATTTTCAACTTGAGTTTGATTCTCCAACAGACTTTGAGGTATACAACTCTCTTCTATATCAATTAAAGCACTGGCAAATTTAATTGTGGGAAACCACTTCTTAAAATTAGCATTCGATATATTAAGTAAATCTTCGCTAATATCTAAAGCAATATATTTATTGATTAAACCCAATTCATTCAGTCTGTAAATAAATTGTTTCACAGGATATAAATTTCCTGCGCCTACATCTATAACATTAATTTTTTGGCAATTTTGGAACTTATCAATAATTAATGTAAAATTCTGCTTTAAAAGGTCAATTTCCACATTTGATGTTCGATACCATTTAGGAAGAGCATATTTGAGATAAAAATTATCCCAAATTTTGGCACCCCTACCTTTATAAGAATACTTGAGAGGTATCTCTCGTCTATCTTCTAATGCATGAATTATTCCTAAAACTTCTTTTTCTGAAAAAATAGAGTAGAAGTCAGAACTTGGCTTGGCTATACGCTTATTCAAAGTTGAGATATCCGAGGTAAGTTGTGAATTGCTATGAGAATTTATCACCATTGTTGTTATGAATTCTGATTTCTTCTTCGGTAAAATGTAAACAGTCAAAATTTTCTCTATATATTATGAGTGTAAAACACCAAACCGAAAAAGACTTGCTGACGGAAAGCACTAGTATAAAGATAAATCAAGAAACAGAAAACGAAAAAGTTCTATGTTCTCATTGTCAGCGCACCGCTACAAATGGTATTAAATGTAAAGGGATGTGTGTGGCTGATAGCGACTACTAAGGGAATAGCGTGCTTGTAAAGTCAAACACTTGTGGTTTAAGTCGTTTACTATTGCTTTGTTTCTTGATAACGAAACTTCGGCATCAGTTGTCAAAGATAAGTCGGTGTCTTTGGTAAGCGCATAGCGACTTCTTTAAACGGGCTTTGTCTGGCTTGGCGTAGAATAGGCAACTACCCTGCGTCTATGTCAACACTCTTTATATATGTAACCAACGGCTTGATTGAAGCGCAGCATTTCTAAACTGCGATCGCCATAAACGCCTTCGATTTGCTGTTGACAGCACTCAATTGCAAAATTACTCAATTCTTCCGGGTAAATGCCGTACATATCTTCAAACACTTCCGTTTCTACACGGCAGAAACGCGGGCGATGTGCGTAGATACGGCATTCGCGTGTGATGCGATCAAAATTTACACACCATCCTCCTTCACCTACCATGCTCAGGTAGAGTTCCATTTCTTGTGGTGATAAGTACTCATCCAAGTCTGGGCGGTATGCTGGATCGAGATGACAGCAAGCTCCACATTGCTTTACACATTGCCAAGTAGCCATTGTTTAAACCTTGATTTTTATTTGTTGGTGATGAGCTAGTGCGCAGTCCTATTTTAGTTTTGTATATTGTTTGTTATCATTTTGTTAAGTAAATTAAATTTGATAGGCGATCGCCGGATATGATAAATTCCGGGTTTGACAATTGAGTGACAAATAGTTTTAAGTCAACTGGGAGGGAAAATGTTTGAAGCTTTAACAAGCATTAATTGGGAAGTTATTTTCCAGCTGCTGTTTGTAGCCTTGATTATGTTAGCTGGTCCTGCGGTGATTTTTGTACTGGCTTTTCGCGGCGGCGACCTTTAATATCAAGTTTAGCTTTTCATCTGTGTAGATATAGCCCGCTAATGTGGGCTATATTATTTGGGATTTTTTGAGCAAGATATTAAATATTGTAACGCTACTTTCTCTACACTAACTCCTTATTGTTGGCGTTAAATAACGTATACAGCTTTATAGTCATGCATAGTGGAAGCATTAACTATTAGTAATAATCGTGACAATCTTTATACTTGATTTCTGGCATATAGCTTACTTTCAACATGAAAGAATTAGTGACTTTTTTCTTTGGCTTAGGCTTTGTTATTAATGCTAGTTTATTTGTGCCACAAGCCATGAGAATTCTAAAAACTAGAAGTGCCAAAAATGTTTCTTTAATTACTTTTTCTGGCTTTAATCTAATTCAATTGAATGGTGTTCTTTATGGTTATTACCAAAATGATTTGATTTTAATGTATGGAAATTTAATTAGCTTTATTACCTGTGGAACCGTAACACTATTAGGAGTATATTTTAGAAATAAATAATCTTCTACAAGTTTTATAGATTGGGTAAAGTAAATGTTTTAAAAGAAATTCCTGAAAACTTCACTATCCGTAAAGGTAGTTTTCTAATTCCGTTAGTAGTGGATCGATGGTTTTTGGTTGAATTATGTGTGGTGGATTCCAAACCATCCATATGTAGCCACTGTGTTCGCTAGTTTTTACACTTACTTCGTTCTTAAGCCAAGCTAAAAATATCACGACAGTTTTTTCTTTTTTCTTATTTTTCAATCGCTTGTGACGAATTCTATAAGTGACAGTAAATCGAAATTTTTCATCTAACTCGATATCATTAATTGTAATTCCAGATTCTTCAAATAACTCACGTAATGCACAACTAATTTCATCCTCTCCTGGTTCAATGTTACCTTTTGGCAAATCGTAGGAGTTTGGTTTCAACAGTAGCAAAAAACTCATCTGTGGCTGCGATCGCATAACAATTACACCACAGGATTTTTTCTTTTGCATTTCTCTAGTCTGTGGTTTTATTACTCAAACAAATTTATGGGTGAACTCATACATCAAATCAACTCTACCTTTACGTAACATGGCTGGATCTAATCTTTCTGTTGTGTTGCAAGTCATTAATACCACTAATCGTTGCCGGATTTGAATACCAGAATCATCAATTACGCTTTGGTATAAGGTACCATCCAGTAAACTTAAGATATGTTCGGTTTTAGTGCTGTATTGAGCTACTTCGCTAGCACGATTTTGGGCTAAATTATCAGCCTCATTAATAATAATGCAAATTCGCTCTAAATATGTGGGTGGTACAAAATTAGCGATCGCATCATGATCTAAAATAAAAATTACGTATCCAAGCGGTACAAGAACTTCTTTGGCAACTGCTTGCGTCCATGCTGTTTTACCTGTTCCTGGTTCGCCATGTACTAAAACTGCTAATTGATTTTGATTGAGAACTGCTTGCTGTACAGCATCACTAAAACTTTGAATATCTTCGGGAAAACAGCGAATAGAAAATTGATTGTAAACCTTACCAACGCGGCTTTGATATCCACTTAGCATAATTGCTAAATCATAAGTTGCTTTGTTAATTAATGGTGATAAATCTTTTGACATCAAAGTATACTGCCGTCGCCCTCGTTCGTAGGAATCAATTTGCAACCAAATATCCTCTTGAGACCAATAACCATAAACTGTGTTTATAACATCTAAGCGTTCCCAACTTACAAATTTTTCGACAGGAAAATACAAGTCTCTTTCTAAGTAATATTGAGTGATAATATCAGGACGTCCTAGCAACTGCAAAACTCGCATTACAGCGATTTCTTGTAGTCGATTTAGAACGTAATCAATGGGAATACTATTACGACTTACAAATTGCACAATCGGAGTTTCTGTACTCAGAATATCCTTGTAACGGTAATCTGGTGCTAGTGGATCTGGCGTAATATAATTCCAGAATTTTTCAATTTCGTAACGCGTATTATCGGAAGCAATATTTAATAAATTTGCCCACCAAGTGTAATGATTACGTCCTAAAGTTTCCGCGATATTACTTGCCAGATTTAAAGTTTTTTGAGTTAGCTCTTGTGTGTCTTTAAACGCCAGCTGTCCTAAAAACTCCCAATTGAATTCTCGGTGAAAAGGCCGCCAACCACTAGTAAGTAGGCTTTGACGATTATTATTTATAGGAGAGCTTTCATTATTTCTAAAATATTCAAATTCCATATTCTGATTAATTTAGCGGTAATGAGGTCGTGTTTTAGAGAAGATTTACCCGCTTTTGGTAAAGTTTGTATGTAATATAATCTACTTAAGTGCAAGCCGCCAGAGTAATGCATCTATCACTTGCAAGAAATCTATGAGTGAGTAATAAACATTTCTTGAGTAGCACAGCCACTTCTAAGTTAACATTCCAGGTTTTTAGTGGTTCTTAGTGCCTTTTTTGCTATTCTACTCTGTAATAATGTCACCCCAGTTGTTCTATCGGGTATCTACAAGCTGATTGCATTAGAACAAAAGAAATTTCTCTTTTACTATATATGCTTGATGTATGCGTGATACAAGTTGTTTCGTCTTAATCATTTTAATAAATTTTTAAATGGAATCTCACCTCAAAATTGAGTGTAGGAGAATAGGGATGTATGGAAAAGACATTTTTATGATCGGCATGATGCCTGTACTAGAGTGATTGCCTGATTTGGAGTTAATAAGATAGTATTATGTAATATATTATAATACAAGCTGTTATACGCGTCAAATCATTGTAAATTCTTAACTTCCCATTCAAAATTGCCCAAAGTACACATAGCAGAATACCTCACAGCAAGATGTCTGAGACTGAAGTTTCGTACCTCGCTGTACAAGTATTGCTGATATGCATACTTCATTACATCTTAATTTAAAGAAATAATAAAATTTTTATAATAACTCAAAATTAATAGCGTCAGTTGATAAGTAACAGTCAACTCTGTATGTTTTCAATTTAGTTATGAATTTAGGAAATACTGTATCTAAGTTAGCAAAAGTGATGTACGCGGAAAATGTTAAAATTAATTAGTTTTGTGATGGTTAGTACTTAAGTTCCTGGTAGAGATAATATTTAGGGGTACTAGCCCTTGTCCCAATAGAGTAAATTTCTATCATGACTCGCATTATTGTCATTACATCGGGCAAAGGCGGTGTGGGTAAAACCACAGTGACAGCCAATTTGGGTGTGGCTCTAGCTAAAATGGGCTATCAAGTGGCATTGGTTGATGCTGATTTTGAATTGAGAAATTTAGATTTGCTGCTAGGACTAGAAAAACGTATAGTTTACACATTGTTTGATGTTTTAGCTGGAGAATGCCGTTTAGAACAAGCTTTAGTGAAAGATAAACGGCAACCCGGTTTAGTACTTCTGCCAGTAGCACATAAACGCGCCACAGAATCAGTAGATCCAGAGCAGCTAAAGTTACTTTTAAGCAATTTGGCACAGAAGTATCAATTTGTACTACTGGATAGCCCAGCCGGTATTGACATGGGATTTAATAATGCGATCGCTGCTGCCACCGAAGCGATAGTTATTACTACACCAGAAATTTCCTCAGTGCGTGATGCAGCCCGTGTAATAAGGTTGCTAGAAGACAAAAAAGACATCAAATCAATTCAATTAATAGTTAACCGTATTAGACCTGGAATGGTACGGGATTTTAATATGATGTCGGTAGAAGATGTTCAAGAACTTTTGGCAGTTCCCCTGTTAGGATCGATTCCCGACGATGAGCGCGTGATTGTTTCCACTAATCGTGGCGAACCTTTAGTCTTAACGGGAGGTAAATCGGGGGCTGCCGTTGCTTTTGAAAAAATCGCTCGCAATCTACAACAAATACCAGATGTGCAAAGTCAGGATATGACTTTAACTTTGGGAAATTTTTTCGCATAACAAGCCATCTAGCTTTTTTACTTGTCAGTTGGGGATTTTTGGTACTTGTTGTGCAAGTACTTCTGCTGCACGCAGACTTGGTGAGCAAGTTTCTTTCTTGCCTCTACAGAGCGTATGCATACCTAAATTGAGGAAGGCTGAATATCAACCAAAGGTTTTAAGTCAGGTTCAACCCATCTACTTCTAGCTTGCGGAGATATCAATAAATCTCGACTGTAGTATTGCAGTGGAAGAGCTTATTGTTGTAACTATCAATGAGCTTGTTTTCAGGTGCAATAGCTAATTTTGTCTATTGTTAACTGCCAGATAACGACGCACCATCTCAATCCAGAACAAAGTCAGAGTTTCGTGATCATCCTATCTTTTGTGGTTTTGATACCTATCACCTTTGAATACTCTGGTGAATGCGATCGCTCATTTTTTGTTCTGCTTTATGAGTGAGATATCAGAGTGCCACTGTCAAATGTCCAGCATAATTCCATTTAGCTCGCGTCAACTACAATAGTTGAATTTAGCTATTAAATTTTCAATTTCACTAACTGTTTGGTATTTACTAGATTCATTCATTTAATTGTTAATTATTAATTGTTGATTACCTCTTGAATATTAGCCATTAATAGTTCCTACAATATTTTTACGTGTTAAACAGGCTCACTATTAAGATGGGATCGCCCAATTTAACTCAACATTTGTTTTTATACAAAGTGATCACATAATTGCTAATCTGAGTATTTATGCTCATTTATTTTGAGCTTTGATACATAAAAAAGTAATTATATTTCTTGACATTTTTTAATTTTACATAAATGAGAGTGTTGCAGGTGAATAACATCAAAGATTATGTATTAAAAAATTATTAACTATATCAAGTACTTATGAATTATTTGCTAGATTTCCTGTTTATTTTGCTTATAATCAAAGGGTGTAGCTCTACTCATTCAGCTTGAGATGTGCTTTACTCCAAGCTTATTGAGTGAGCAAAAATAGTCAACTTGACGGAGTTGATACGCGAGCCAGTCTTGAACGAGCGCTATATTTACCGCTCTGGGAATGCCTTGTCTGTTCTTTCAAGAGAGACGCAAATACAAATGAGATTTTCTGAAGGAATGAAATTGGCAGGCGCAGTCATGGGTGATGAAGATAAGCGAAACTCACAGCCGCCTTTAGTTTTAGTGGTGGAAGATAATGATGACAATTTGCTACTGATGAGTTATGCACTTGAATCACTAGGCTGTAAACTCATTTGTCAGACAGACAGTTCAACTACTGTACTGGTTGCAAAGGAGTATCAACCAGATCTGATACTTCTAGACATTTTATTACCTGGTTTCAACGGAATAGATGTTTTGCGTTATCTCAGACAAGAGCCTCTAACTTGCGATATTGCTGTGGTTGCAGTCACGGCTTTAGCCAGTAGGGAAGACAGAAAACGCATATTAGAAGCGGGTTTTGACGACTATATCAGCAAACCCTATATGATTGAAGATTTAGAGGCTATAATTTTTCGTTACTTAGGTGAAAAGCTCAAGCAGTACTCAGCTTACGATTTATGTTAGGCAGTGATCCAACATAATGCAGTCATAAGTTACTTAAATGTGGTTTCGGTTTTTCAGTTTTATGATGCTTTTCTTCTAGCCTTAGTAACGGCAGCAGGGCTACGAAAACTAGGTGATTCTGCTAGAATAGCAATCATGCCTGTACGACCAGTCTCTAGGGTGGCATCACTAAGAATTTCAACTACAGCTATATTTAAAGTTTCTTCAATTAGCTCTCTAAGTTGAGGTTGAATAGCCATATCTAAATCTGAACGAACTTTTTCAGCTAGTTCTTGTCGTCCTGTTTGAGCTAATAATTGTTCTGGTGGAGTGATAGAATCTTCAATTAAAATAATTAAGTTTTGCTCTGCTATTTGACAACTAACTTTACTCGGCTGATGTCCAAGCTGTTCACGGTATAAAGCCTGTATTCGCTGTGCTAATGTTCTTTCTGTTTGTCCACGGGTTGGTAGCGATGTCGTCGTCATATGTTCTTTCCCGAAGAAGAAGTTAGACAACTAACAACAAGCCAATAAATCATTTTTTTGAGTTGTTGTTAGAAGTGTGAAATTAAATTTTTTGTTTAGAAAAATTGTCTTTCACTGTTTTTGATAGTAATGGCAAGTTTTTTTCCAGTCACCACCCTAATGTAGTATTTCAAAATGTAGCAAATAAACTTTTCGGGTGAACTGAGCATATTTAATAGGTTAGTAGCTTCTATCTTAGGTTTTAGGTAAAGTTTAATATAATCACATCTTAATATTGCTCCCAAGCATGAACACTGATAACATCATGACTACAAATAGGATACATTAAATAGAATCTATAAATCTAATTTTGGTTCTTGGCAAATAAGAATTTTCGTTCAACTTTTTACCAACGGAAATTCTTAAATAATCCTGAAAATAATTACATAGTCAATTGAAATATGATAGCTTTCATATTCGTTAAAAAGCTAACTAAACATGAGACTTGTAATTATTAAATCAACCTTTATCAAAATTAGCACTCAGCAGGCGAATAGTCTCTCCGATCCAGAAAAGCGTAAGTATTTTGGAGGAGAAATCAGGATTAAAAGACTAGAAGATGCTCCAGACAATCATTTTAAGTTTATTCTAGATCAAGATATTAATGACAAAACGGCTAATATGCCATCTCCTACTCAATACTTAGTTGCCAAGAGTGGCGCTACTCTTTATGCATTTGCACCAGACGTGCGCATTGAAAGATGATTTAGTTACTTTTTAGGTAAAGAGACTGTAAAAACGCTGCCTTTACCTAATTCAGAAACTACGCTAATTTTTCCTCCGTGAGATTCTAGGATGCGCTGCGAAAGATGCAAGCCCAAGCCACTGCCAGCCCGTTTATTTTTGCCTTGGCGAAATCGCTCAAATAATGTTGCTAAATCTTCTTGAGCAATTCCATATCCTGTGTCTTTAACTTCTATTGTCACCCATGTTTGATTGCTGGGAGGTAGGGATGTTTCAAAAATACGCAATTCTATGCCCCCTGTATCTGTAAATTTGATTGCATTTCCAACCAAATTGCCAATCACCCTACGCAATTCTAGACAGTCACCCCTGACTATGGCAGCATTATCATCTTGCTGGTTTAATCTGCTGGCATCTACTTTCAGCATCAAGTCTTTCTCATCTGCAAGCGGTTTAAGTTCTTGAACTACTTCTTCAATAATCTCCCGCATATTGCAGCTATCAAATTGTAGGTTCTTTTTACCTGCTTCAAAGCGATGCACTTCCAATAGAGTGTTCACCATATCTAACAAGTTATGGTTGCTGCGAATCATCGCCGCGATCGCCTGTTTCATTTCTCTTGAAATTTTGCAGAAAGTTTCCTGCTGAAACAAATTCAGCATTCGATCAGCAGCCACTAAAGGAGTGCGTAAATCGTGGGTAACACGGGAAACAAAATCTTCCTGCTGCCGAAATAATTTCTTTTGTTCGTCAAGACTTTGCTTGAGCCGTAAAAGCGATCGCACCCTTGCCAATAACTCATCTTGATCGAAGGGTTTGCGGATAAAATCATCTGCTCCTGCATCCAAACCCTCTACCACACTGACGTCATGAAATGCTGTTAATAACAGGATAGGAATATAAGGCATAGTTGGATGATTGCGGATGCGGCGCGTCACTTCATAGCCATCTAACCCCGGCATCATCACATCTAGTAAAATCAAATCGGGTGGAGATTGTTCAATTTTTTCTAAGGCAGTTGCACCATCTGCCACTAAGTCAATGCTGTACCCCTCAATTTCTAAAATAGTCTGTAGCAGGACAAGATTATCAGGAGTATCATCAACAGCAAGAATACGTTCTACTTTAGAATTGGTAGCTGATAACATCTTTAATATCGAGTTATTTTGAAAACAAATTTTAGTCTGACTTTTAGCTTATAGACAAATATTACCTATCCCCCTTTTCTGTTGGCAGTTTATCCTGAGCAAAGCGGAGATCTTTTTTTTTGAGTGAGGTTCCCTTTGAAGACAAAGCAGTTATTTTAGACATTTTGTCTAAATTGTTGCTGTCCGAGCTTTGCTGTTTTACAGGTAATATTTGCCGAGGTAATTCGACTCTAAACACCGAGCCTTTACCCAATTGACTTTCAACGATGATTTTACCACCCATCATTTGTACCAGGGCATCTACAACCGGCAATCCCAAACCAGTGCCAGGATATTTACGAGTAATATTTTGGTCAATTTGTCGGAAGGCTTCAAATATATATTTAAGATCTGAAGAAGCAATCCCAATCCCTGTATCCCAAACAGCTATTTCCACATGATTATTAGGTAATTCTTTCATGTCTACACCAATGCCACCTAACTCTGTGAACTTGATGGCGTTAGAGAGTAGATTAGTTAAAATCTGTCGCACACGCAAAGGATCGTTGAACACTACAGCGTTTTGTAAATCGCTGTGTACCTGTACAGAAAGTTTTTTTGCCTCCGCAAGGGAGATCATTTCGGCTGTAGTTGCTTTGACAACTTGAGATAAATCAAATATCTCTGGATTGAGGTTTAATCTACCTGCTTCTAACTTAGAAAAGTCAAGAACTTCGTTTAAAAGCATCAACAGGTGTTTGCCGTTGTTAAAAATACGTTCTACCATATTCTTTTGCTGCTCTGTGAGGCTACCACATTGAGGACGCAGCAATAGTTGAGAAAAGCCAATAATAGCATTCATTGGTGTCCGCAGTTCATGAGACATAGTTGCTAAAAACTGGGTTTTCAGTTGGGATGCTTCCATTAGCTTTTGATTTTGCAACTCAATCTGTTGTCTTTGTGCTTCTAGTTCCTGATTTTGTTGAGTTAATAATTCATTACTTTCTCGTAACTGTTGATTTACAAATGCTACTTGCATTTCTGCTCGATAAACTCGAATTGCATTCCGCAAAATCTGTGCTAATATCTCTGAGGATACTCTGGATTTAGAAAGATAATCTGTTGCACCCGCCTTCATTAGCTCTACAGCTATTTGTTCATCTCCTTGACCTGTAAGAACTACTAAAGGAACTTTAATGCCGCGAGAACGTATCTCGTGAATTAAACTCAAACCATTTTGGTCTGGTAGGCGATAATCTAGAAAAACGCAGTCAAAAGCAGTCTGACTCAGAGCAGTGATCGCATCACGACAGTCAACTGCTTCAACTATTTCCACCTTCACACCTGCTGTCTTGAGAGCGCGGCGGACTGTCATGCGATCAACTTTATCATCGTCTACAACTAATATGTTTAGCGTCTCTTCCATCACCTTCAACTATGGGTACTAAATTTAGGTTCTTGTATAGCATTTAAATTTTTCAACCATTAGAAAAATTTATTTTATATTTTAATTTATTGATATAGCATATGCATATGTGGGTATTAGTGATTGTAACCACCAACCGCGATCTTAATTTTAGAATTGACTAAGGCATTTCACACAACATCCAGTACTTGTTTAGCATTGCCATTAATTCAATAAAATTGGCAAATGTCACAGGTTTAAGGATGTAGCCAGCCACATTCAAATTGTAAGCTTCCACCCGGTCTTTATCCTGATTAGAAGTTGTCATCACCACCACAGGAGTTGGTTTGAGGTTGGGATCGGAGCGTAATTCTTGCAGAAATTCTATCCCACCCATTTTCGGCATATTTAAATCTAGTAGAACTAAACGTCGCTGTCCAGGAACTTGAGGAGGTTTACCTTCACTACCCCGCAACATCGCTAGTGCATCTATACCGTTAGCAGCAACATACAGGGGATTAGTGATATTAACCTTCTTGAAAGCCCGCTTGACATTCATGACATCAACTTCATCATCCTCCACTAGTAGTATGTTGATTACTTTTTCCAACATCACCTCAATTTAAGAAATAGTTAATTTTTTCGCAAATTTAGCTTATTGATTAGAGTATCAGAGTCGGGGTTAAAACTGATTACTAATAATTAATATTATTAAAAATTAGTAATTAGCTTATCTAAAAATAAAGCAGAAGGCACAAAAACTCAGAACGTCGTCGCACGGCGCTCTGAAGTTCGGTGAGGCAGAAGGAATCCTATTTTTCATAGGTGGCGCTGTACTACTAAGTTGATAAACCGCTAAATTGAAATGACTTAGATAAAAACAAGAAATTTGAGAAAGCAGTAAAAAAGAATACCGCTCACCCAAGCTCAACCCAATTGTAAATTGGCAAGTTAGCTGACGTCCTCAGTCATTGGTCAGAGTTAGATGATAAAGGTAGGATAATTATCAACTTAGGTATTTCATTCCGTGGATTGCTTAGGCCAACTAAAGCGGAAAATACAACCCATCCCGACTTGAGATTCTAAAGCGATCGCGCCTGTCTCAGTCTCCACAATTTTCTTGACAATTGCTAAACCTATGCCCGTGCTTTCTTTTTGATCACGCGCTTGTAGGGTTTGGAAAATCGAAAATACCTTATCTTGATACTCTAAAGCAATACCAGGGCCATCGTCTGCGATCGCAAATTCGTAGTAATCTCCCAGTTCTTGCACGGAAATTTTAACATGACCATCAGACCGGGTGTGGTGTCCAATCGCATTTCCGATTAAATTTGCAAACACCTGTTGTAGGGGTAATTTCTTTGTCTTGATTATTGGCATTCCCGCTCCCACTTCAATCGTGAAAGTAGATGGTGGTGCTACCAAATCAATTACCTCTTGCAGTAATTCACCCACATCTACTACACATACAGGAGTTTGGATACGCCCAATTCTAGAATACTCCAACAAGCCATTGATTAAAGCCTCCATGCGGCGCACTCGGCTGCGCAACAGGTGCATCTGGTGCTGATTTTCTTCTGGCAGCGTGCCTTGTAAATCTTCTTCAATCCACTCTGAGAGATTAGCGATCGCTCGTAAAGGTGCCTTCAAATCGTGGGAAGCTACATAAGCAAACTGATCAAGTTCATCATTGCGTTTTTTCAAGAGAGTAGTTGTTTTTGCCAGAATCGCATTGGTGCGCGTTAGTTCTTCTGCCCGTTGTTTGAGACTAATAGTTGCTTGCTTGAAATCACTCACATCAATACACGAACCAATATACCCGGCAAAACTACCATCGACATTCCATCTGGGAGTACCCGTGTCTAAAAGCCAACGATATTCTCCATCAAAACGTCTCAGGCGATATTCCATTTTAAAAGATTGGCGCTCCTCAAAGGCACTGATGTAAGTTTCTAAGCAATGCTCTAAATCGTTGGGATGCACTCCTTGTGTCCAACCGTTGCCTACTTCTTGTGCCATCGTCCGACCAGTAAATTCCAACCAGCTTTTGTTAAAATAATCACACGCTTTTTCAGTATTGGACATCCAAATCATCACAGGTGCTGTGTCTGCCATGATTTGGAAACGCTCTTCAGTCTCTCGTAATACTTTTTTTAGATCTTGGCAGTTGTTAATATCTTTTAAATTTTCGTATAAAAGTGTGCGCTCGGCTACACATTGCTCTAGTTGGGTTTTGAGCCGACAAATTTCTGCTTCAGCACGTTTTTTATTACTAATATCTTGAGCTTCCCAAACTAAGAAGACTACACGATCAGTTTCATCTGTAATCGGTTTAATCGAAAAGTTAATGTTTGCAATTACATTCCCCGCAGCCAAAACTTCAGCTTCATTGCGGCTTGCCTCTCCTGTTGCTGCACGCGCGATCGCACAAGATAATAGTTCCTGAATTTGGTGTGAAGTGGCCCAAAAGCGACACTCCCAGAATAAGCGATCAATTACTTTATTTTTATCCAATCCACTAAAATCCAATGCTGCTTGGTTGACATCAATTACGGTGCCATCTAGTTTTATCAGTGCAAGTAATTGAGAAGTTTGATTAAAGATGGCATCAAAGTATTGCCAACTTTCATCTAAGCCTACTTTATCTGGCTCTAACTTTTTAAGATTAATAGCAGATTTAGAGTTTTGCACCATATCTATCAATAAAATCTATGTTGTAAATTTTTATTACCATTTATGTGGTTATAGTTATCCTAACAACTATCGTCTAGCTTATATGCTCAATCTGAACTGGCAATACTTAGATTCGTATTTGCAATCAGATCGGCAAAAATTTTTGCTTTCTCCTGTTCGTATCTCTTCTCATATTTAGAGCAAGAGATTTAAGCTATGTTTGCTTATATTAAGCTAACTTAAAAATTTAGGCTAAAACCATATCTGGGACTGGTGGAGGTTAATTTAGTAGCGACTGTAAATTAACTGCAATTACAAGCCTAGATAGTATTTCATAAACTTTTATGGACTTGCTATATATCGCTAGCTAGATTTTTTGATAGATGGTCTTGCTAATTGAGATCAAAGTGAGTACTTCTATCGGTGGATGCAATTTTGTTAAAAAATCATCTATCTTTAGTTTTGGAAAATAAAAAAATAAATAGTAGAATGTCGGCCTGCGACAGATGCAATTAGTAGAGAGTAAGGATACCAATGAGCGAAATTAGCATTGTTCTGATTGAAGATCACGACTTGACCCGAATGGGGCTAAAAGCAGCATTACAGACAGATAGCACAGTTAGAGTTGTTGGTGAAGCAGCAAATGCTACTAAAGGGCTAAAACTTTTGGAAACAGCGAAGCCCGATGTAGCTGTTGTAGATATTGGGTTGCCTGACATGGATGGGATTGAACTCACTCGTAAGTTTAGGCAATGGCAAACCGAAACAGGAGATTCAACAACCAAGATTCTCATTCTGACAATGGAACACTCAGAGGATGCTGTTCTTGCCGCCTTTGCAGCAGGAGCAGATTCCTACTACATGAAGGACACAAGTATTGACAGGTTAACCGAAGCAATTCAAGCAACCTACGAAGGAAATTCTTGGATTGATCCAGCGATCGCTAATGTCGTCTTGCTTCAAATGCGTAAAGCCTTGCCAGAGGGTCAATCCGCTGAGAAAAGCAAAACTGTAAAAATTGATGCTCTAGCACCTGAGTATGAGCAAGTTTTGGAAACTTATCCGCTAACTCAACGGGAACTAGAAATACTTGAGTTGATTGTAGCTGGGTGTAGTAATGGACAAATTGCAGAGAAACTGTATATTACAGTTGGAACAGTAAAAACTCATGTTCGCAATATTCTTAATAAGCTCTGTGCTGATGACCGTACTCAAGCAGCTGTGCGTGCCTTACGTTCAGGCTTGGTAGCGTAAAGCATTAATGATTCATAGCTATTGGAAGATGGTTAGCAGTTAGCGATTTATAGAATAATCGGTAATTGATAACTAAAAACTAGCAAGAGCATATGATTCAATCAGTCTTTTTTGTACTTACTCTCACCTAACAAGTCTGTCATCTGTAATGCGATTCATTGTGTAGTTATCGCTCAAAATTACAGTAGATTCAGAACCCTCCAGTCTCACTTCATCAACGGTTGGAGGGATTTTAATATAATTTTCAATTTGGAATTAAGAATTACCTCACACTATGCCGAATTTTTTCTCCAGTTAGGAGAAATTCTAGACATCGCTGAATCGTGGTATGAATATTGATGCTATTTAAGAAGGCAGAAGGGAATCCCCATAAATAAATGAGCGGGAATTTAACTTTTGACGTAGTATTTCTGGCGCTGCGCCAGAGCGAAATACATATTTTCTTATTTTTTCATCAATGAATTTAGTTGCTCTGTTCCCTTATGGCAGAGGGCAAAAATTGTGTTTCTAACCTTTTGCCTCCAGCAAAGCTGCTCTCTGCCTTTCTTGGTCAAGAAAGAGTAAACAAATACAATCGCTTTGTGCTGTTAATTGCTGATTCATTGTCATATTGAACACAGATAAATTTTTATAATATCTTTTACTTCTTACAATTAAAGTCACTAGTAAAAAATATTAAGAATAACTCTAATTTAGAATGATGAATTTTAATCACAAAAGATTATCTGTAAACCCATGCTTTGTCTAAGTAATTATATTTAAAACAAAGTTGGTAATAATTACTTCTTGCGATAGAAAACTGACTGGACTTGAGATAGAAGAAAAGAAAAGCTGTAATTGTTATCGTATTTAGGAGTAGAATAACAGTAGAAAAAGACCAAGGAGTTAAATTATGAATATTATTGCTTGGATCATACTCGGTCTTCTTGCAGGAGCTATTGCTAAGGCTATTTATCCCGGTCGTCAGGGTGGTGGGATTTTGGCAACCATGATTTTAGGTATCATCGGTGCGTTTATCGGTGGAAGTATTGTTTCTTTAATCAATACGGGGACGCTACAATTGACCGCAACAACTCTTAGTATCCCTGGTTTGATTGTTGCAATTATTGGTGCAATAATTGCAATTTTTATCTGGGGTTTAATTACTCGGCGCAGTGCAGTTTAAATGAATGCCAGGAAAAATTATGGTTAGAGCCGATTTAGAGGTAGCTAACCTTTTCTTATTCTTCGATAATCGATAAAAAACTCCACTGTTACAAATTTGCAATTTCAGTGGAGTTTTTAAGTAATTTATAATAGCTAAAAAGACGGAACTAATCTAATGATTTTTTAACATCATCCTTAATATTTTCAACAGTATGGCGAAGTTGGGCTTCTGCTTGTTTTGCTTGACCTTCTGCTTGGTCTTTTGGATTACCAGTTACATCACCAATCACTTCTTGAACTTTACCCTCAATATTTTTGGCAGTTGCCTCTATTCTTTTTTCTAAGCTCATAGTTTTTTCTCCATTAGATTTAGCATTTGTCATTTGCATAAAATAAATATACCTTTACTTAGATAAAGCTTACACCTATCAACAGATAGAAATTATATCTCTGACCAGAATAACTATAGACAGATTTTTGTAGATAAATAAAAAAGAAAAAATTATGTAGGTATAACAGATGGTATTATGAACGAGATATGAATAAAATTAAGCTCCGTTTTTAGTTAGTATTTATTACTCAAATAAATAAGGGCTTTAATCAGATCAAACTCCAGTACAACATAGTATCTTCATCTCATTTAGGCTTTTTGAGTAAATAATTAAATAGACGTCATGACGGATTTGGACTGCTATTGACTTCCGATCAGGTATGCTAATCGCATAGTCGAGCATAAATTATGCTTACCTATTTCTATCAAAACAAATCTTCATGGCAAAAAATTATGGGTGTCAAAAGCAAGCGTCAGAAAAATATCTGGGTAAGCGAGATAAACGATATTATTCGAGGTGCTTGTGGTGGTTTTTTATTCGGTATCCCCTTGCTGTACACAATGGAGGTATGGTGGATTGGCTCGCTGGCAAAACCACCATTATTAATGCTTGCGATCGCACTCACATTTCTCATAGTTTTCTTGCTCAACCGAACAGAAGGCTTTCATATACGCAGACATGGTAGCCGCCCTTATGAAGGGCTAACAGATACTGTGGAAGCTATGGCAATTGGAGTGGCTTGCTCTGCATTTATATTACTGCTACTGCAAGAACTAACCTCCGAAACCCCACTTAGAGAAGTCCTTGGTAAAATCACATTTGAGAGCGTACCATTTACATTTGGTGTAGCCCTAGCCAATCAACTCTTGGGAGACACTCGTAATGGAAATGCACAAGGACAAAAAAGCCACCAAACAAACAAAAAAAATAACAACTCACATTTACACGCAACTTTCGCTGATATTGGCGCAACTGTCATCGGTGCAATTGTAATTGCATTTAACATTGCTCCTACAGATGAGATTCCCATGTTAGCAGCAGCAGTCCCACCCCCTTGGCTTTTGGCTATTATGGCTGCATCTATACTCATTTCCTATGCTATTGTTTTTGAAGCGGGCTTTTCAAATCAGCAAAAGCGCAAGCAACAACAAGGGATTTTTCAAAGGCCAATCAGCGAAACAATTGCATCTTATTTAATATCACTGTTGGCAGCAGCATTAATGTTGTGGTTCTTTCAAAAACTAACTCTGAGCGATCCTTGGACAATGTGGTTGAATCACACATTATTACTAGGTTTACCTGCAACTATCGGCGGTGCAGCTGGAAGGTTGGCAGTATGAGTTGAATGTATGGTGGGCTGAAGAACCTACCTAAACTCTTGTTTGAATCAGTAGCATACTTTCACCCTCTCTACATTTGTCCATATGGAAAGCGAAATAACTGACACTGAAACACAATCACAACAACCGAAGCGTTCTGTTGCTGAATGGGTTACTTTCGGTGCTGCCTCATTTATTCTTGCTATAGTAGTTGTTTTAGTGGGTTATGTTTGGTTAAACGAAAACGATAAACCTCCAATCCTTTCGGTCAGTAGCAAACAAACTATCCGAGAAGTGGATGGAAAATATTATGTTCCTTTTGAAGTCACCAATACAGGCGGAGGAACAGCCGAGTCAGTTCAGATTATGGCTGAGTTGAAAATCGGGGAGAAAGTAGCTGAAAGCGGAGATTTACAGATTGACTTTTTATCCAGTGGCGAGAAGGAAGAAGGGGCATTTGTATTTACTCAAAATCCCCGCCAAGGTGAGTTAATAATTAGAGTTACCAGTTATAAATTACCTTAAAAGTTCATCGTGTACTGCTAATTGCGTCTGATGTGAATTATAACGGCAAGCAAAAATCATGTTTTAGAAATCGAACACCGATGAACACAGATAAACTATCCGTGTACATCTTTTCTTTGTTTATCGAATCAATCTATTATTTACTGCAACTCAAGGTGAGTTTGGCCAATTCCCATTAGACGTCATTGATATTGCAATATAGTTCAGTTAAACTTGGCTGAGACCCGTGCATGGTGCAACAATATAAACAAAGCCTGCCTTTGCAAGCTTTGTATGTATAGCTCCAGGCTTAAGCCTGCGAGCTGATCTAATGACTAATGACTATGCACTCACTTTAGTTTTAGACCAAATACCATTTTCATCTTCGTCAAATTTTTGATGAACGGCTTCCCAAGCTGCCTGTTCTGCCTGAGCTTGGTCGTTCGTTTGATCTAGTACACTGTTATAGCGTTCAATAAATGTAGTTTGAGCATCTGGTGAAAGATGAGAGCGTACCTCTGGAGATAAATCTTCTGGGCTACTACAACGACCGGAACAAGGATGAGGAAGTGCCTGCTCCATTGTGTGGATTTCTTCACCACCAGCGCCTTGCATCAAGTTTTGGAACTCTTCTGCCCGGTTGCTAGGAACTTCCGCCATTACTAAAAACTCTCCAGCTTGCAGGCGAGTTTGATAAACAGCAGCCTTTTCTTCTGGCATTCCTATAGCCACTAATGCAGACACTAACCCTGCACCTGCACTGCCGGCGATCGCTCCACTAGCAGCTCCTAGTAGTACTGCACCGATTGGGCCTGCTGCTACAATTGGGCCAACAAAAGGAATGAATAAAACACCTATACCTGTAAGCAAACCAAGCAAGGAACCGAAGAAAGAACCAAAAAGTGCTCCTTGTCTCAAACCTCCCAAAATCACATCTCTTTTGGTAATAAAACCAGCAATTCGAGTTTGTGATTGAAAATTTCTGCCCATAACCGAAATATGGTCTCTAGGCACACCCTGGTCTAACAACTGCCGAAGAACATTATCAACTTGGTTCTGTTCTTTAAAAACAGCCGATATGGTACGCTCCGCTTTATATTCTTCAGGCATTTAATACTCCTTATTATTTCGTTTTTGGACATAGCAGATTGAGGAATGAGCAGGTAGATGCAAATATGCACTCAAACCTCAATCTGTCAAATCTAAACTCTTACTAATGATGTAAAACCCTATTTGTTCTTACTTAAACACCTACAGGGGTTTTTCTTTCAGTTGCTGGTTGAGAACCATCTGCTTCTATGGCTTGTCCTTCAATAAAGGAGCGCAGCATCCAAGCCATCTCTTCGTGTCCTTCCATCAGTCCAGTTAAGAAATCAGCAGTTCCTTCATCATGGAACTCTTCAGAACACTGATCTATATGCTCACGAAGATTGCGAATTACTTGCTCGTGATCGTCTACCAATCGAGCTACCATTCCAGTTGCTGTGGGGACATCACCACCATGCTCTTTGATGGTGCCATTCTTCAAAAATCCTTCCATTGTGCCAATGGGATAACCACCCAAAGCACGAACCCGTTCAGCTATAGCATCGATATTTTCAGTCAGTTGTTGGTATTGTTCTTCCCAAATCTCATGCAGACTGCGGAACTGAGGCCCAACTACATCCCAGTGGTACTTTTTCGTTTTGACTACCAACAGATAAGCATCTGACAAGTCTTTGTTCAACAAATTAATTACACCATTACGTTGTTCTTCACTTAAGCCAATATTGAGTGGACGCATTGCTTTTCATCCCTAAGCTGTTTTCTTTCTTCTCTAACTTCACAAATTCAACACAGAAATAACATCAACCTCTAGAATGATTGTGTTACTAAAATTAATCTATGTATCGTCAGATGTATTATTTAGTTTAATTTCTTGAATAACTCCTTTTAATTATCTCTTAACTCACCATAATTAATAAGGACTAAAATTAATTTAAATTTTAGGATTTTGTTTATAGTTTTTGTGTACAGTTGCAACTAAGTTTTTACCAAAAAATAACACTGAAACATTAAAAACAAACATTTGGAAAGTTATAAACTTCCCAAATGCCCAGTACTAACAATCAAGGTATATAAAACAATAATTCAAAAATCAACCCCAGCATATTAAATTAAAAGCTGGGGTTAATTTTTCTGAAGAGATTTACTGATTTCCTGTTACTTTTTTCAAGAAGTTGCTAACTTCTTCTTCAACGGAGGTTGCTTGTTGAGAATTTTCTGGACGATTCATTTTTTCAACATCAGCAGCACCCTGAACTTCGTTCAGTCCACCACCACTTGTCCGCTTCTGAGTTTCTTCCAATCCCAGAGGTGGTTTGCTTACTGATTCATCAGTTCTACGCTGAGTTTCTAACAATTGGTCGGTAGCTTCTTGAGGATTACTTTTGTAGCTCTCGATTGCGGCAGCAGGCAAAGCATTAGAAAGTAAGAGCAAAGCACATGTGAATGCCAAAACAACAAAACGCATGGGACGTAAAAAAGAGGCAACAATTTTTTGCATTTAACTTACTCCAAGAATGAATTTTTGATTAACTCAATAAGAAAGTTTAGAAATAAAAGATGTTTAGAGCAATACTCAAATTAATGCTAAACCAGTTATGATTATGGTAGTATTAGCATCAACATATAACTAGTTGCTCTCCCATTTACTTTCTTGATTTTCGTCTAGCGATTTTGACTTTAGAAAGTCAATCTAGGCTTACTATATATTTTTTTAATGTGAAATGGTGAATGCGTGAATCGACCTGCGGACTGAAATTCTGTCTACAAATTCTAGAAAAATAATCTCTCTATAGATAGATATTATCTTAATAGTTTTGTCTGATGAATTTTATCTTCGTTTAATCTAAGCGATCGCAAAATCTGAATGAGAACAAAGCCTCTTTATCTGATTATGCAGGCAGTCTCGATGATACATTCCACTCTTTGAACTCGCAAACAGGGGTATCCGATAGAACAGAGTAAGGTAACTTTCAACTCAGAAGGGATCAAGATTTTCATCCGTTATTGTGTGCTGACTTGCCAATCAGGCAATGCCACACAATCAAAGGCAGAATTAATAGAAGGAGTGGAGGTAGGTTTGTGCAGGACAAAAATTTGAAAAATCAACAAACCATAAACAAGGGTAAGTCACTGCCTTCTGGGTTGATTGTTCGTTCGGGAAAACTTGTGTGGACAACTCTCTGGCAAATTATGATGTCGAGGCTTGCCCCCCGTAACAAGTCAGGAGAATACATCCGCCCCGCAAGTCAGTTTCGGAATTTTATCAGTACAGATGTTAGCAACTTATACCAACCACAAGCAGGACGCTATCGCCTTTATGTCGGTTTAGGGTGTCCATGGGCGCACAGAACTCTAGTTGTGCGATCGCTCAAAGGACTAGAAGATGCCATTGCTGTCAGCATCGTGTCTCCTTCCCCAAACGAAGGCATCTGGATTCTCAACCAAGAGGAAGAAGGTTGCCGCACTCTTCCCGAATTGTATAAATTAGCGGCACCCGCTTACAAAGGACGCGCTACCGTTCCCCTACTCTGGGATATGCAAAATCAGGCGATCGTGAACAACGAAAGCTCAGAAATCATCGTTATGTTAAACTCCCAGTTCAACGAGTTTGCAACCAATCCTACGCCCGATCTCTATCCAGAGACACTGCGGGAGCAAATTGACAGTTGGAACGAAAAAATTTATCACACGGTAAATAACGGCGTTTATCGTTGCGGCTTTGCCCAAACTCAAGCAGCATACGATAAAGCATGCAAGGAGTTATTCGCCACCTTAGACGAAATTGATACAGTACTCAAAACAAGTCGATATCTTTGTGGAGACAGGGTAACGCTAGCAGATGTACGTTTGTTTACCACTCTGTTTCGTTTTGATATCGTTTATTACGGACTCTTTAAGTGCAATCGCCACAGAATTCAGGACTATCAGAATTTAGGGGCTTACTTGCGTGACTTATACCAGTTGCCAGGAGTTGCTAGCACCTGCGATTTAGAAAGTGTGAAGCGAGACTATTACGGCAACCTTTTCCCACTAAATCCAGGTGGAATTATTCCTTATGGCCCTGATATTACTAGCCTAATGGAACCACATCACCGTGAAAGCATCGGCAAGGAAATAGGGGACAGGTGACAGGAAAGGAATACAGTAATTTCGCTCGTATTGAAAAATTGCTAGGTATTTATGCGTAGGTACTTAGGTGACAGGAAATAGAAAGGAGAAACCTCAAACTATTTTAAATTTTTATTGGCTGATTAGGAAATACTAATCAGTATGTTCTTTTTCTTGCTTGATAATCTAATAAAGTTCCCGAACTCACCATAGTTCTTTTATCTGTTGTGGGGATGGGAATTTATGCACTTTGAAAACAATGCAGAGAATATTTTGCTCTACATTGGCAAATTTTGTCGCTTGCACAACATACAAGCTTCGCTTCAGCATACCTAATTTTTGATTGTTTAACGATACTGCATAGCGAAATGTAAAAAACTAGTTAAGAAATCTAAAGTTGCTTATAAAAACGTAACAAAATCAACATACAAACAAAATTCGCCAACACCGCAGTCATGCAGTGTTGGAGGAGGATTAAACAACTAGTTTGGCAACGACCTAATTAGATTTAAATCTAATTAGATTATAACAGTTTATGAAGACGGAACAATTTCAGATCTTGCTACGTTTTTTGAAAGCTTTAGCGGATGAGAGCCGATTAAAAATTTTGAGTATTCTAGCTAATCAAGAGTGCAGTGTTGAAGAATTGGCAGTATTACTGCAATTAAAAGAGCCGACAGTATCCCATCATTTAGCAAGACTAAAAGAAGTACATTTAGTAACTATGCGTCCTGAAGGTAATACTCGTCTGTACCAACTAGATAGTGGAACTTTGCAAAGCGTCAGCAAGGAAATTTTAACACCAGAAAATATAGCTTCTTGGGTTGAGGATGTAGATACAGAAGCATGGGAAAACAAAATACTCCAAACTTATATAGAGGGAGAGCATCTCAAAGAAATTCCTACTAGCCGCAAAAAACGCTTGGTAATTCTGAATTGGTTAGCGAATAAATTTGAAGTGGGGGTTAGGTATCCAGAACGTATGGTTGATAATATTATCAAACGCTACCACCCTGATTTTGCCAACATTAAGCGGGAGTTAATTGATAACCAGTTTATGCAACGAGAAAACGAGCTTTACTGGCGTTCTCCATGAGAAAAAGGAGTTAGTGTTAGTCATTAGTCATTTGTTTAGTAGGGAAGGCAGCGCGTTGCAAAGCCAGTGCGCCCTTGCGGGTTAAGCGCGTTGTAGCACCTGGCGTCGGGTTCCCCCGGTGTAGCGACTACCGTGCGGGTTTTGCTGATTATCCTTCGGTTGATACAGACAATTTATCTTCTAAACCTGCCCGTACAGTGGTTAATTTTTTATTACTCCCCTTCCGTGTCTCCCCCTCCCCCTCTTCTGTCTTAATTATTGTCCCAAATAAGCCTCTAAAACTTTGGCATTGGACTGAATTTCCTGTGGTGTACCATGAGCCAAATTTTGACCTTCGGCAAGTACCCAAACGCGATCGCACAGCGACATAATCACATCCATATTGTGTTCAATAATCAGAAAAGTCATACCTGTTTTATTCCAGTTGACAATGCGATCGCATATCTCATCAATTAATCTAGGATTAACGCCAGCCGCAGGTTCATCCAATAAAATTAACTTGGGGTTAGTCATCAGCGCCCTGCCTATTTCCAGTAGCTTGCGTTGTCCACCAGACAAACCACCAGCGTAATCGTGGGCTTTATGCGCCAAACCTACCGATTCTAAAATCAACATTGCCCGTTCTCGATGTTGCTTTTCTTCTTTAGCAACCACATGGGGTTGGAATTGCACCTGCCAAAAGTTCTCGCCAGTTTGTTTTTGGGCTGCCAGCATCAAATTTTCTAATACCGACAACCGCGAGAGAGCACGGGCAACTTGGAATGTACGTACTAAACCTTGCTGGGCGATTTGATGAGGCTGCAAGTGCTGAATTTGTTCACCGTCAAAAATTACTCGTCCTTTATCGGGACGGATAAAACTAGACAATAAATTAAATAAAGTTGTTTTGCCAGCACCATTAGGGCCGATCAAACCAGTTATACTGCTAGCTGGCACTTGAATTTCGGCATCTTGCACCGCCTTAATACCGCCAAAGCTTTTGCAAAGTCCACTTGCAGCTAATAAAGGAAGTTGGGATGAGTCGTTATTTACCAAGGGTAAGCTCCTCCTTTTTGCCTAAAATACCTTGAGGACGCCAAATCATTAGTACCATCAAGATCAGTCCTATTACCATAATGCGAAATGCACCCAGCTGATCGGAGGAAAGGTTGGTAAAAATTCTAGGTAAGAATTCACGAGTCAAGGTGTCGTAAGCAAAATAAATTACTGCGCCAAGAATGGTGCCGATATTATTACCAGAACCTCCCAATATCACCATAATCCAAGCATCAAATGTTAGTTGCGGTTGAAAATTATCAGGGTAAATAGCACTGAGTTGCCAGGCAAACAAAGCACCAGCAATACCAGCGATCGCGCCACCCAACATAAAAGATTGCAATTTGTACCAAAAGACATTTTTACCCAGTGCTTTAGGAACCTCTTCATCTTCGCGGATTGCTTTGAGGACTCGTCCCCAAGGCGATCGCACCAAAACTTCCAGTCGCCAGAACACAAATGCCAATACCAACAGCGATAACAGCATCAAACCTGCCTTCGGATCGTAATCATACAGGGTAATAACTCCTGAAATATAAATTACTGCTGACAGTAACCCCAGCAAACCTCCAATTACCAAACGCAAAATAAATTCTGGCTTTTTACCTACTCGTTTAGGTGAATCAACTCCCAATGATGCACTTTTGGGACGAATCCAACGCCACAGCCAATAAAAAGTTATACTTGCGCAAAGCGTCAACAGCCCGATCATTATTAACTTGACAAACAAATTGGGTTGCAAAGTGACTAGTGGAATGGGATAGCTTTGTATACCGAACGCCCCAGATATCCAAGTGTCACCTACGGGTAAATCCTGGTTATTAACTATTAAACGAATTAGCTCTCCAACACCGATAGTGACAATTGCCAGGTAATCTTCCCGCAAGCGTAAAGTTGCAAAACCAATTAACAAGCCCAATAAAGCTGCTACAACTGCACCAATCGCCGCCGCCAAAAGTAAGGGAACACCCTTTAAACTTAACAATACTGTTGTGTATGCTCCTAAGGTTAGGAATACCACATGACCAAAGTTAATTAAGCCTGTAAAACCCCATTGTAAATTCAGTCCTAAAGCAAACAAAGCAAAAATAGATGTAGAAATTGCTAAAAAAACGAGATATTGAATCATAGGAATTTAGTGAATAGTCATTAGTCATTGGTGATTGGGGATCGGAGATTGGGCAATAAGCGTAGAATCGTAATTCACGTCTTCTCCCCCTGTTCCCTTGTCCCCTGTCACCCTTCGGGTACTCTAACGAGAACCCGCTTCGCGTGTACGCAGTCCCCCTACCCTGGCGGGAAAGCTGTACCTACGGAAGCTGCTCCGCATTTACCGCGTCTACGTGACGGAGACCGCCAAGACGGGGGCTGTTCTCACCTATCCCCCGTTAATCAAAGTTTATTTTATGGGAAAACTAAGTATTGATTGTGTTTAGCGGATAATATTTATGAATTTGCTGCGACTGAGAATTCATCACTTAATTGAGCAGTTAGCTGATGAAGAACTTAACTTGGTTTGGAATACTATCTACAACTTACATTGTGATTTTTACATACTAGAAGCCATACAAGAAGTCAAGCGATCGCAACAACCTTGGGATACCCTAACCCATGAAGAGGCTACCCAATTGTTAATAGCTAATAGCTAATGGCTAATAGTTACAATGAGCCATTAACCATTAACTATTGACTATACACATGGAAGTGCGTTACGCACGGTCTTTTTTAATAGACCTCAAGAATTTAGAGTCGGCTGCTTATCAGCGGATTTATAACTTTGTGTTTTTTGAATTTATAGACAAGGGGCTACTGTATTACCTACCAGAAATGCGGCAGGTCGATAGCGATGGTATTTTTTACCGCTTGACTATGGATAATTACTTAATCGGTATAGAACAAAGAGGTGAAATTGTGAAATTTCTGCGAGTCATACCAATGCCAGATGTTTAGAGCGAGCAGTGAGTTAACACTAAAAACTATATAAGAGGGAAAGGTATGGCTCAAACGTTGGCTTAAACTTGTTTGTGAGAAGCACTTTACTTGAAATTTCCCTATGGACGCGACGGCACTTTGGCAACGATACCAGAAATGGCTATATTTCCATCAAGGATTAGGATTTTATCTGGACGTAAGCCGGATGCGGTTTGACGATGCCTTCGTGAAAGACTTGCAGCCAAAGTTTGAGAAGGCTTTTGCGGATATGGCGGAACTTGAGAAGGGGGCGATCGCCAACCCTGACGAAAACCGCATGGTTGGACACTACTGGCTGAGAAATCCGGATCTCGCTCCTACTCCAGAACTGACGCAAGAAATTGTCAGCACAATCGAGCAAATTGAAGTATTTGCTGAAAAAATCCACACAGGGGCAATTCATCCGCCGAAAGCACCCCGTTTCACCGATATTATCTCAATTGGCATTGGCGGTTCTGCCCTCGGCCCTGAATTTGTTGCCCAAGCCTTAAGCCCAGACTTTCCACCACTGGCGATCCACTTTATTGACAACACCGATCCCGCAGGTATTGATCGCATTTTGACTCATGTACGTAATCGACTAGCTAGCACTTTGGTATTGGTAATTTCCAAATCAGGAGGTACGCCAGAACCACGCAACGGCATGATAGAAGTCAAAAAAGCCTATGCTGGGCAAAACTTAGATTTTGCTAATTATGCGATCGCCATTACCATGCCCGGTAGTCATCTAGACGAAGTCGCCAAATCAGAAAACTGGTTGGCAAGGTTTCCAATGTACGATTGGGTGGGTGGGCGCACCTCAGAAATGTCTGCCGTGGGGTTTGTACCAGCAGCATTACAAGGCATAAATATCCGCGAGATGCTTGAGGGTGCTAAAGAAATGGATGATGCCACCCGTGTCCCTGATCTCAAAAATAACCCGGCAGCATTATTAGCTTTGTCTTGGTATTACGCTGGCAATGGACGGGGCGAAAAAGACATGGTTGTCCTACCTTATAAAGACAGCCTACTTTTATTTAGCCGCTACTTGCAACAGTTGGTGATGGAATCTTTGGGTAAAGAAAAAGACTTAGACGGTAACGTTGTCCATCAAGGCATCGCCGTGTATGGCAATAAAGGCTCAACTGACCAACACGCTTACGTCCAACAGTTACGTGAGGGTGTGGCAAATTTCTTCGTTACCTTCATCGAAGTTTTAGAAGACCGTAACAGTCCATCTCCAGAAATCGAACCAGGAATCACCTCAGGCGATTATCTTTCTGGTTTTTTGCAAGGAACCCGACAAGCATTGTATGAAAATCACCGCGATTCGATTACAGTTACCATTCCTCAAGTTAATTCCCGCACTGTCGGAGCTTTAATTGCTTTATACGATCGCGCTGTTGGTTTGTATGCCAGCTTAGTCAACATCAATGCTTACCATCAACCAGGAGTAGAAGCTGGCAAAAAAGCTGCCGCGGCCATTCTCGAATTGCAAAAACGAGTACTGGAAGTCCTACAATCAACCAAAACACCCCTTTCTTTGGCAGAAATTGCTCAAAAAGCTGGTACCACCGACCAAATTGAGTCAATTTACATCATTCTCCGTCATCTCCACGCCAATGGGCGCGGTGTAGTCTTGCAAGGCAATCTTGGTCAACCCAATACTCTTAAAGTTGCCCTCGGTTGACAAATTCAGCACTTCCATATCACATTTTGTAGCAATATTGTCGCAATCGTAACAACATTTTATACTTGAGCATCTTAAATTGAGGGTTAAGCCTCAATATTTAGGATGCTCTTTTTAGGATGTTGTTATGAGTATGAGGGGAATTGAAATCCGTCAGTTGGAATCGATTAAAGGGGGAATGGTTGAGTTTTTCACTCCTCAAGCCAGTCATGAAACCATGCTGGTGCAGATTCCCGCAGGTGCGATCGACGAATTATTTGTACACAAATCGCAAACCGATCAATTACTGGTAGTCAGAGGTCAGTTTGTACTTGTTACTCTAGTTAATAAAAAATATCAGTATATTGCATTAAGCGAAGACAACCCGGCTGTAGTCAAGATTCCTCCGGGAGTCATGCACGGAGCAATTAATTTCAGTTCCGAACCGTGTTTTATCGTTAATGCTGTGCTGCGTCACAGAGCAACTCAACAACAGGATTATATTCCTCGTCGCCGACCATTTCCTTATGATTTGGCAGCAGCAGAGGCAGCCTTGAGGGAGTTAGAAGTGACAAACCGAATCAAGATTTTCTATTAAGTTTTTAGTCATATTTGTTACTGTGTCTCAGCCTACTGACTATACTCTTGTATCTCCTTCAAAATTTCCTCTTGTTCAGCCCAAGCAACTGAAAAAATTTCTTCCCTTCCAACGGAGACGCCGCTAGAGCGCAGTGGCTCCTCTGACTTGAAAGAGCAGGGGGAGCAGGGGAAGCTGGGGAAGAAAAACACTTTCATGCAAGGCTTGTGAAACTTGTTTCATCGGGACTGCCTCTTTGAAGGTTGGAGCCTCCTTGCTTTGGTAAGCGCAGCCATGCCCGCAGGGCTTTACGCTAACGGAGGAAGCCTCCGCTCCAACTTCTCTGTGCCTTCCACTCAAAAGCAAGATTGGCAGTTTGTAGAGTAAAGTTGCACAATTATCATTGAGGTGATTGGCAGTCGTTCAGCAAACTGTCAGTTGTAAAAATAAGCTTGACGGCTTGGCATCTTCTGCAAAAGTTACACATATCTTAATATTTTTGAAGAGATAGAGTTCAGCAATTCCAAAGTATGGCAGGACATAGTAAGTGGGCAAATATTAAACGCCAAAAGGCTGTAATAGATGCCAAAAAGGGTAAGACATTCACTCAACTGTCGCGTGCGATTATCGTTGCTGCCAGAAGCGGCATCCCAGATCCAGCAGGGAATTTTCAACTACGCACAGCGATAGATAAGGCAAAAGCAGCTGGCATACCCAATGACAATATAGAAAGAGCGATCGCTAAAGGAGCAGGTACTTTTGAAGGTGATGGTTCTCAACTAGAAGCAATTCGCTACGAAGGTTATGGTCCTGGAGGAGTTGCTATCTTAATAGAAGCCTTGACAGATAATCGCAATCGTACTGCTGCTGACTTGCGTACTGCCTTTAGTAAAAATGGTGGTAATCTCGGTGAAACTGGATGTGTAAGCTGGATGTTCGACCAAAAAGGCGTTTGTACCGTTGAGGGAATAGAAGACGAAGAGCAGCTTCTAGAAGCAGCCCTAGAGGGTGGTGCCGAGTCTTATGAAATGACAGAGGATAAAACAGCAGAAGTGTTCTCTGAGGTGAAAAATTTAGAGAGCCTCAACCAAAGCTTGAGAGAAAAAGGTTTTCAGGTGGCTGATGCCGAGCTGCGTTGGATTCCCAGTAATAACGTAGAAGTCTCCGATCCAGAACAGGCGCGATCGCTTCTCAAGTTAATTGATACTCTAAAGGGCTTGGATGACGTGCAAAATGTCACGGCTAATTTTGAAATGTCAGAACAGCTCATGACTGTGAGTATGAGTTGATACTGTGTCTTTTTGCAGCAGTCAGGTGATTGCTTCAGAGCCAAGATTTTTCAGTTGCTTGAACTGAAACAGAAGCTTCACATCACTGACACAACAATGACACATCTTTGTTCATTTATTTTCGAGGAATTCATCTACTGTAATTCTTGCTTGTCGAATCAAACTTCTCAGCAATCCAGGTGCTAATTCCCAATGATTGAGAATTGATAATTTTGGCTTTGATTCATGCCAAAGCATCATGTGATTCCTTAGCAATATAGGGTTTGCCGTGCTTTTGTTGGACGTAAAGATATCCCCTGATGGCATCTTTAATATTTTCAATTGCCTCATCTAGAGTTTTGCTTTGGCTAACACAGCCTGGGAGTTCAGGCACTTCGGCGACATAACCTTGGTATTTTAGAGCGAATGTGAAAATTACTTGTAATTTCATCATCTACATTATTTTTTACAATTGAGTGTTTAGAGTAAATATAATTTTGAATTAGGTTGGGCTTAAAGTAATGCACTACTCGATCACCCGCTTCGTCATCGCCTCCGCAGTCAATCTATTGAACGCTATCAACTCACCAGCACTTGCTGTAGTTTCCCCTAGCCTTCACGCACAGGACTTACGCACGAGTCTATGGAATAATAAACCGCAGAGAACGCAGGGAACACGGAGGAAAGAGGATTGTAGAGGGATTCTGCGTAAGTTCTAACGCGAAGGTATCACGCTTACATTTACTCCGCTACACATTTAGCCATCACCCTAGAAGGGTGCGGCTATACAAACAAAGCCCACCTGCGTGGGCTTCAAAACGAAGCTATGCGAAGTTAGACTTTGTTTGTCTAGCTTTGGGCTAGAAGAATTAAGTTATTTGAGCATGAACGTTGGGAAATATATAGTTAAGCAAATTTAAATTTTTCTAAAATCAAGGAAAATGCAAAGAAATTTTACGCAATTATATTTGCATTGTGTTTGGGGAACTTGGGATAGATTACCGTTAGTCACAGCAGATATTCAAAATATTATTTATAATGCTATTGCTAAAGAATGCCGAGAATTAGAATGCACATTAATAGCTATTGGTGGTATTGAAAATCACGTACATCTTTTAACCAATTTTCCACCAACTTTAACTATATCTGAATTAATAGGAAAAGCTAAAGGCAGTTCTTCCCACCTAATTACTCATGAAATTAAACCTGATAGCTTTTTTAAATGGCAAGGTGGTTATGGTGCATTCACCGTTAGCCATCAAAATATCGACCAAGTAGCAAATTATATTAGAAATCAAGCCCAACATCATAGCCAAAAAACTCTAATTTCCGATTGGGAAATGTAACACAAAAGCCCGTCTGCACGGGCTTTGCTCCTATAGCCTCACCCTTGTAGGGTGTAGGCGTGCTAATGCACTAACTCGATCGCCCGCTTAGTTAAAGCCTCCGCAGTCAATCCATTAAACGCCATTAACTCACCAGCACTTGCCGTTGTCTCCCCACGCCTCCACGCAAAGGTATCACGCTTACAAGTACTCCGCAACATCACTGGTTCCAGCATCCCTGCTGCACCACCAGTTACACCAATTAATGCATCGCCATCAAACAATTCAGCGAATTTTTCATCATCTATAAAACCATCATCAGGTTCAGCACAGGCATCCCAAGCTGTATCATCAGGGCGATATAAACGCCGAGGATTAATAACAGAAACTATCTTCACCCCAATACCTTCTGTTTCCAAAAAAGCAGCGGCTTCAAATACAGGCATTAATGTCATGTCGCCAATTACGGCAAACACAACTTTTTTATCGCCGGGAACTTCTTGCAACACTACTGCACCATCGCGCAAACCTTGACGAGTCATATTAAAATTTGTACGAATTGGCAGTGGTGATTTACTTGCAGTAATGACAATTCCTTTATTCTTTGTTGTCAGCGCCCAGTCGTAACAGATTTGAATACTGTTCGCATCGGGTGGGAACAATGGAAACACATTGCCATTGCGCATCATAGCAGCAAAATAAGCTTCAATTTCCGGACGTTGGTGTGTCCAGCCATTACGTCCTTGTTCTAGCGCACCTGCGGTGAATAAAGTAATTGTAGAAGGAGTAGAACGCCGCAATTCTGCCATTGCTTGCGTGACTGTTTGCCAGATTGGTAAACCGTTAATAGCAAAAGATTCGTAAGAACACCACAAACTTCTCGCACCCATTAACGATAAACCAACCGCTAACCCCGCACAAGCATCTTCACTCAGGGGTTCGTAAACTTGTCCACCTGGTTCTTGATTGTATAACTCGTCGCTGGTAGGGTGGATAATTTTGAGTGCTTGGTTAATGTTGGCAATCCCCGATGCTTCGTTACCGTCGGCGTTAGTGACGAGGAAGTTTCTGTCTATTTGTCCAACTTTTGCCACCAAACGTCCCATTGCGGTGGTAGCAACTTTTGGCTCGCCACCAACGTGATATTCTTCTAAGGGTAATTCGCCTAATTCTGGTAAAGGTAATTCAAATTCTGTGACAACTGTCTTCGCTGCCGAGCCGCCCCCTGCACGTTCACAGTTTGTTCTTACCAGTTGCCAAGCTTCATGGGGCAAAGCGCGTTCTTTTAGCGCATTTACAATGTGGGGTGCATCAAGGGTATCTTTGGGATAAAGGTTGTGAGATTTTGCTCCTCTAGCGTGAACGCCTGCACCCTTGAGTTGTTTGATGATGAATACGGTTAGTTTACCACTCAAAGCCGATCGCGCTGCTTCATCTACACCCATTAATACTGCTTTGGTAAAAGCTAGCCGTTGCTCAAAGGTAAATGCAGTACCATCAACGTAATTGCCTGGTTGGTTTTTGTCGTCAAAGTCTTTAGCATCTACTAGCACGACTTCTTCAAAACCATTGCCGTGCCAGTATGCCATCATTTCTTCATTGGTTTTGATGGAAACCATGCTGTGGTGTTCTTGGCTGTAACCGTTCCACACCAGCACTGGCAAAAAGTTAGTAACACCAGGATAGGCGGTGTGGAAGTGTGCCATTGAACTCATGATGTAGGGTTCACCCAATCCACCGTCACCAAGGGTAAAAGGAAATAGCTTGTCTTTGTGCAACAGTGCAGCTGCCATAGCAAAGTGCTGTCCTTGTCCCAAAGGCCCTGCTGGTGCGAGAATACCGGGAATATAACCGGAGAGGTGTCCTAACAGCCCATGCTTCTCCCGAAAGCGATCGCGCAATTGTTGGACTGTGTATATGCCCATCTCCTCTAAAGAACGATCCAAGAACATGGCACTGTAAAAGCCAGGTGCGTGGTGTCCCACCTCGGTGATGATATTTTTATAACCAAGCATTACTAGTGCTGCATAGGCTTCTGCTTGGCTGGCAAAACCGCCAGGGTGTCCAGAAGCTTTACTGCCAGTAATTTGCAGTGTCAAATAACGTAAGGCATCCGCAGCCAGCAAAGTTTGATACACTGCCCCTGGATCTTTTGGATCGGCGATCGCTACCTTACCTGATTCGATCGCAGGAGTTGCACCATAAATCTCAAATTCCGGTAACGCTTCACCAAAATATTGAATTCCTTCCCAAAAGTTGGGAAGCGCTGAAGTTGCCTTTGGGGAAATTGCTGTCATGCTGAATACCTTACCTATGAGGAGACACTAGAAAAGCTCATCCAATTTAAGGAAAATTTTACAACTTTCAGGTTGTAACAATTAATTGCTATTTCACAAGGTAAGGATAATTAGCTTAAATAGCAACTTCATTAAATTTAATAATTTAAATTGCTTATCAATGCCAAAACATTAAGATATTTATCAAAATTCGGGCTGATACTAAATTGGCACGCGGGAGTCTTGTTTCAAAATTTTGGACTAGCCTATTAATCAATGTTTTTAATCCAACACTTGTACTGAGCTTGTCGAAGTATCCACGCATTGGTATGACTAGCTCAGTCCTCATCAAAAATTTACGCTGTGTCAAGCTCTAGTAATCGTAGTTTGTAACAGCCTGTTTAAGAATTCAAAACAAGAGTACTGAGAAGTCAACCATCAAACCAATTACTAAATGAGTTAATTGATCTAGGAGTACGAGTATCTTCTACAATCATGAGACTGACTTTATCAAACTCTGCCTAGAAGATATAAATACCTCTTTAGTACTACTGCCCTTGTCAAGCATACTTGACGATGAGTAGACAATTTCTATCATCTCCACTACGCTCGTAAACAACTTGATCGGCCAAGCGACGAAGAAGAAACCATCCATATCCTCCTACTTGCAGAGTTCCTGGCTCAGGTTCAGCGATCGCATCGGGATTAAAAGGTTTTCCATGATCCCAGATTCTGATTTCGAGTCTGTCAATCCACAAAGAAACATCTATTTCAATGGTAGTGTCTGATGGTAAAGATTGATGTGCATGACGAACAGCGTTGGTAAAACCTTCTGCTAATGCTAAATTGAGACGATATAGTTGATTTTCTGACCACCCACGCTTAGACAAATGTTGTAAGCAAAATTGCTCAAACCATTGTTGTACCTGGTTTAGAAGCTTAAGTTCGCTTTTCACCGTCAGATGGTCTTGCTGCATGATGCTAAGCATTGACCTTGACTTGAATTGATGAAAAATATTTTCCGGTATTTTCTACGATCTACAGTCTTTATACTTTGAAATGGCATTTTAATCCAAAATTTCAAATTATTGATGACAGTTCAACCTGGATTATTAAAATAGACGCCTGTAGGTTTTTCTCAAAAGTACTTTTGCACTTGCTGAGAAACTCACAGGCGTCAAAGTCATATTATGATGACTTATCTAGAAAAGACCCAATGTGAGGGACTTATCTAATGGGAAGGTAGCGCCAATACCCAGCCAGATTGTGACTAGAGTACCAAACAAAAAGATTGCTGTCGCTACTGGACGGCGGAAGGGGTTTTGAAACTTATTGACGTTTTCGATGAAGGGAACAAGAATCAGCCCCAGGGGTACAGACGCCATTAATAACACCCCTAAAAGTTTGTTAGGAACTGAGCGCAAAATTTGAAATACAGGATATAAATACCACTCTGGTAAAATTTCCAAGGGCGTGGCGAAAGGATTTGCTGGTTCTCCGACCATAGCCGGATCTAGCACTGATAGAGCCACAATACAAGCAAAGCTTCCCATAATTACAACAGGGAATACATACAGCAAGTCATTAGGCCAAGCTGGTTCGCCATAGTAGTTATGACCCATGCCTTTTGCCAGTTTAGCTCTTAATTTAGGATCGCTGAGGTCTGGTTTTTTTAGTGTTGCCATTTCTAAATGTGCTCTCCTGCTTATGTCTAATTAAAGCATCTGTGAAAGCCATCAGCTATCAGGCATTAGCTTTCAGCTTAAGATACAATAGTTCGTTTTTTTGTCTTTTATGTGTCAATAACGATTGTTATTTTTCCTTCAGTTTAAAACAAACTACCGAATCTTGGAACTGAAAACCTCTGCCTGTTGCCAAAAGCTTTTTGATTACAATGGGCCAGAAATACCTTGTTTGCGGATCATCAAGAAGTGCAGCAGCATGAAGACGGCAATCAACCAAGGTAGCACAAAGGTATGAGCGCTGTAATAACGAGTTAATGTCGCTTGTCCAACGCTGGAACCGCCGCGCAATAGGTCAGAAATTAAAACACCGACTACAGGGATAGCTTCTGGTACACCGCTCACGATTTTTACAGCCCAGTAGCCAACTTGATCCCAAGGCAAAGAGTAGCCAGTCACGCCAAAAGAAACGGTGATCACAGCTAGGATGACACCACTAACCCAAGTCAATTCACGAGGCTTTTTGAAACCGCCAGTGAGGTAAACCCGGAATACGTGCAAAATCATCATTAACACCATCATGCTGGCAGACCAGCGATGAATGGAGCGAATCAGCCAACCGAAGTTCACGTCATTCATGATGTACTGTACAGAGGCATAAGCTTCTGTAACGGTTGGCTTGTAGTAAAATGTCATCGCAAATCCAGTCGCAAACTGGATTAAAAAGCAAGTCAGAGTAATTCCACCCAAGCAGTAGAAGATGTTGACGTGGGGAGGGACGTACTTGCTGGTTACATCGTCAGCGAGCGCTTGAATCTCTAAGCGCTCCTCAAACCAGTCGTAAACGTTGGCCATACAATCTCAATTTCCTAGAAATCGATTCGCGGTTAATAAATCTCCCAATTTAACTAGAGATTTGGGGATTGGTGATTGGGGTTCAGATATTGGGGATTGGCGATCAGGTATTGGGGATTGGGTATTAAGATTTCTTTATTCCTAATCCCTAGTCCCCAGTCCCTAGTCCCTAGCCCTTAGTCCCCAGTCCCTATTCCCCAGTCCCTAAAGTTTTGGGATTTTAGTAAAGCTGGGATATCAGAGTGATAATAGTTTTAATAAACTTAACACTCTGCAAAAATGATATATTATTGCATTCTTCTTGCACCCGAACACAAAAATGTTGGACACAATGAAGATTCTAGCGTTTTCTGAGTGGGATGCGCTGAAATCACTGGTTTGATCCACTTGATTTCAAAATGAACCACTTCTATAAAAAAAGTAACATAGTCGAGAGACAGATTTCATATAAATCAAGGCGACTGCATCGAGATAGGTAATTTGGGTTAAAAGTGGAAGTAAAAATGGGGTTAATGCACAAACGGGTTTTTCGGATTAGCTTGTCAGTTGTTTTGGCGTTTTGGCTTGGATTTTGCAGCTTTTGTCAACCAGCAACAGCTTTGACTGAAGAACAAAAGCTGGTAACAGAAGTGTGGCGAATTGTAAATCGCACTTATTTAGATGACACGTTTAACCATCAAAACTGGGCGGCGGTACGACAAAAAGTTCTTTCTGCGGCTCTTACAGATCAAAAAGCAGCATACGCAGCAATCGGAAAGATGCTCAAGAGCCTCAACGATCCTTTTACCCGTTTTTTAGATCCGGAGCAGTACCGCAGTTTGCAGGTAAATACTTCTGGGGAACTGACAGGAGTGGGATTGCAAATTGCTTTAAATCAACAAACAGGAAAGCTGGAAGTCGTGACTCCCATTAGCGGTTCTCCAGCAGAAAAAGCAGGAATTCGCCCACGTGATCGCATTGTCAAAATTGAGGGTGTTTCGACAGAAAATCTGACTCTAGACGAAGCTGCAACCAAAATGCGTGGCCCTATTGGTAGTTTAGTCACACTGCTGATAGAACGAGACGGAGAAGGAGAAAAAGAATTTAGAGTACCGCGCGATCGCATTAGTCTTAATCCTGTAGTAGCCGAGTTACGCAACACTACCCAAGGAGTACCTCTTGGCTATATTCGTCTCACTCAATTTAATGCCAACGCTCCAATGGAATTAGCACACGCCATCAATAATTTAGAAAAAAAAGGTGCGGCTGCCTACATTTTAGATTTGCGAAATAATCCCGGCGGGCTATTACAAGCAGGAATTGAAGTTGCTCGCCTGTGGTTAAACTCTGGCACTATAGTTTACACAGTTAATCGCCAAGGTATTCAAGGCAGTTTTGAATCATTTGGTCCAGCATTGACAGATGATCCGCTAGTTGTGTTAGTAAATCAAGGAACTGCTAGTGCTAGTGAGATTCTTGCAGGCGCACTGCAAGATAACGGTCGTGCTACCCTAGTTGGAGAAACTACCTTTGGTAAAGGTTTGATTCAATCGCTGTTTGAATTGTCCGATGGTTCTGGTTTAGCAGTAACAATTGCTAAGTACGAAACTCCTAATCACAAAGATATTAATAAGTTGGGTATTAAGCCAGACCAAATTGTCGCTTCTGAACCGATTACCTATGAGCAAATTGGTACAGAATTAGACCATCAATATCAAACTGCTTTGGAAATGCTTGCGAAAAACTCAGTCGTAGCAGCAAAAGCAGCGTGATTAGCAGCTAGGGGCTAGGAGCTAGGGGCTAGAGACTAGAATATTTAATTGTGAATAAATCTAAATTCCTCTAATTTCTAATCTCCAATTCCTAGTCCCTAATCCCTAATCCCTAGTCCCTAGTCCCTTAGATGATTGCTTGCACTTGCAGCAAAGCTTCTAAATCTAGATTCGCTAAACGCTCATAAGCATTATCTATTACACGTTTACCACGAAGATAACCAGTGTTTGCACCAGGACAAATATATAGAAGTGTATCAGGTGAAAAGCTTTCTAATAAAGCTTTAATACTCTTAATTTGCCGAGTCCAGTGAAAAGTTTTTGCTGTTCGCAATGGTACTGGTTCACCTTGTTGGTTAGGAACTAAATGACGCCCTGAAAATAGTACGCCCCCAAATTCTTTGTAGTGAAGACAAGATGAGCCAGGAGAATGTCCAGGAGTCCAAATGATTTGGGTGGCTGAATTCAAAGTAAATTCTTGATGAAAGGTAGTTAAGGCTAATTCCGGCAACAAATAAGCCTCTTGTTCTTGAATCAGAATATTGCAGTTAAAGTTTTTCTGAAATTCAGCTGCCTTACCAATAGCACTCCTATGAGTGATAAATAGCCAGCTTACACCACCGTGCGATCGCATGAAATCCTGATTTGTTTGGTCAAATGCCGGACAATCAACCAGGATATTGCCTTCATTTCTTACAATAAAATAAGCGGTTCCCCCTAACGTGTCCCGATTTGGTGGAAATGCGAAAATAGTATCTAGCGCGAAGTCCGATCCGAGGAAACCTCCGCTTGGAACTTCGTAACTGAGGACTTCTCGTGGTGGTTTAACAATCTGACTTGACTCTTGAGGCAAGGGACACATGAGAACTACTACCAATTGGGGATTTACGGGTGTTCCGGTTTCAGTATAAGACTTCTGGCGCTCAGATGGGGGAATGGTGTTTGGCTCGTGGCAAGAGTTATGGTGCTTTTGACTACAAGCGAGACTCACGTTTGAAATTAAATTAAAACAACATGGCTGTTTGGTTTCTTCTTTTATTGGGACTAATTACCTATCTAATGGTGCAACGCAGTGTCGCTCAAATCACTCGGACGCCAGTTTGGCTCTTGTGGTTGATATTAATGACACCAGCACTACTATGGACTGGATGGACAGTGATGTACGGTACGAATCAACCTCTGCCGCGATCGCTAATGATTTGGCCGTTAATTATTTGCCCTTTGTTATACTGGGTGTTGTTTCAATGGGGGCGGCAACTGCCAAATAACAAACAGACTGAACCCCAAACGCCGAAATCAGAATCGGCCGTAAATACTACCCCAAAACCGTTACCTGTGCGTCCCCTTGAACAAAACGAAGAAACCCAGCTACGTAATTGTTTTCCTTGGTCTATATACTACGTTCAAAATATTGAGTATAGACCTCAAGCTGTTATCTGTCGGGGTCAGTTAAGAACTAAGCCAACACAAGCTTATCAACAAATTAAAGAGAATATTGAAGCAAGTTTTGGCGATCGCTTTTTAGTGATTTTTCAAGAAGGTTTAAATGGTAAACCCTTCTTTGTGCTTGTTCCAAACACACAAGCTGCCAAAACTAACGCAAGTTCAACTGAACAGCTAACACGTCCAGGACTAGCGCTACTACTATTAGCAATAACTTTAGTAACTACTACCTTAGTGGGAGCGAGAATAGCTGGTGTTATACCTACAGCAGCCCTCCAATCCGACCCAGCCATGTTTTTGCAGGGATTGCCGTACGCCCTAGCTTTAATATTTATATTGGGCATTCATGAGCTTGGTCACTATCTCACAGCCAGATACTATAAGATTCGCTCCACCTTACCCTATTTCATTCCCATCCCATTTTTCTTAGGAACCTTTGGCGCATTTATTCAGATGCGCAGCCCTGTACCCAACCGCAAGGCTTTATTTGATGTCAGTATCGCTGGGCCTGTCGCAGGTTTTGTAGCTACACTACCATTATTAATATGGGGATTAGCTAATTCTGAAGTGGTTCCTTTACCGAGCGAAAGAACAGGATTTTTGAATCCAGATGCTCTTAATCCCAGATACTCTATTTTGTTAGCGCTGTTCTCGAAATTAGCGTTGGGAAACCAGTTAACACCACAATCAGCTATAGATCTACACCCAGTTGCAGTCGCTGCTTGTTTAGGACTGATTGTAACTGCTTTAAATTTGATGCCCGTAGGACAATTAGATGGGGGACATATCATCCATGCAATGTTTGGGCAACGAAGTGCAGTCGTAATCGGTCAAATTTCCCGTTTGCTGCTATTGCTGCTTTCTTTGATACAGCCCGGATTTTTCTTGTGGGCAATTGTCTTGTTATTTATACCTTTGATGGACGAACCAGCGCTCAATGACGTTACTGAATTAGATAACAAACGCGATATCGGGGGACTACTGGCAATGGCTTTGTTAGTTCTGATTGTCCTACCAGTACCGCAGGCGATCGCTAATTTGTTGCAGATTTAATTTCAGCTAGACTGGAAATCGTAAAGGTGATGCTATTGAAGGCAAAGTAAGATACAAATGTCGCAACTAATCCGCGCCCACGTATTCATTTCGGGAAGAGTGCAAGGCGTAGGCTATCGCTTTGCCACTGTTGATACAGCTAGCCAGCTAGGATTGAGTGGTTGGGTACGAAATCTCCCTGATGGCAGGGTAGAAGCAGTGTTTGAAGGAGTACAAGAAGTTGTTGAGGAGATGATTCGCTGGTGTCATCAAGGCCCACCCGCAGCTATAGTCAAGGATGTAGTGGTCGAGTATGCACAACCAGAGGGATTGCGTAGATTTGATGTTAGACGTTAATTTTTGTTGATTCGTAAATTCAGTGCCGCTTTGAAAGTTATGCGATCGCCCTCTATAAAGCAAAGCATTTTAAATACTTCACTTGTATTGCTTAACTTTTACTTTGCCAATCAAATTGCCTTAGATTATGTATATCGTTGACAAAGCCTTAATAGTAAGTAGTAAATAGGGACAATAATTAATTAGTTAATATTTCCGGTATCAGGTCAGCAATTGTGCATTTAGTCAGAAATATTCCCCCTGTAGCTTGTATATAACTATGTTCCTTCATCAGTGAGGACAGTACGAAATCTCACGCTACGCTCTATTGATCAGGCAATCAGGGGGATTGAAAGTGATCAAGATTTTATTAGATGCTGATCTCATATTAGAGATTTTGATAAATCGCAACACTTTTGAAGAAGATGTGAGCAAATTAATGGATATAGTACATCCATCAATTCGGATGTACATAACAGAAATTGGCTGGCAAAAAATATATACTTATACTAAATGCTTACAGAATCATAAAATTGCAGAGATAGTCATTAATTGGTTACAAGATAAAATCAGAATTTTTACTGTTGAGCAAACAATCCTTCAGCAAGCACGTTCCTCACCCCTCAAGGATTTTGAATCTGCTGTAGAATTAGTTTGTGCTAATTATGAAAAACTAGATGCAATTGTCACTCACAATCTAAATAATTTTGCTGAAGCTCCAAATAAATATTTGATTTGGTCGCTAGGAGAATTTTGGGTACGTGCAAATTTAGAAATTCAGCTAAAAATAACCAGTTCTAATTAATGTTTCAGACTTTTTGAGGTATTGTTTGTTGTCAGCAGTTCTAGCCCAATTGTTACTGATTCAACTTGCTTTCATTCATTCAGTTGATTTACCCAAACGAGCTATTCTCAATATAGTATTCTTCTATTCCTTCTAGCTGATGAATGATATTCAATTAAAAAGCAAACTTTTATATTAGCAGGAAAAAACTAAGGTATTTACGCCTAATAAAATATTAAAATCAAAGTTATTGTCAGTAGTATTTTGAGTTTATCTTGCTAGTATACACTCACTTCTAAAACGTAGTTTAAAATACCATTTCCACTAGTTTGCTGAACAATATTAGTGCCAGGACCACTAAATTCAATATTGATACCAGATGACTTAGGAATATAACGTCCTGAAATTTCCACTTTATGTTCTCCAACTGATAGCAATGGTGATAAATTAATTTCCACTTTATTATTGTTCAGTCGCTTTACCACCTTACCATTGAGAATAATTGCACCATTTAATTGAGTACCTGAAGTGTTAATCCTCAAAATATTAGGTTTATTAAGATTAGCTGCACTCAGATTCAATGAGCTTTGTTGGTATCCAGAAGAATAGCTAGATTGTTCACTAAAGCTACTAAAGCCTTTCATATCATTATCGCTATCTACATTAATAGAAGAACTTTGATTACTGATGAAATTCTGAGCTAGTGCGGTAGAAACAGTTGCAATCAAACCTAAACAGCAGGCAACAAATAATACTTTTTTCATAGTTAGATTGAGATAGTAGCAGGTATAGAAATTGTTCACCTGCTGAATACTTGTAGCAAAGTTATTTTTTTATGACCCTTAAAAACTCCTCAAACAAATTGGAATTTTATAAAGGTATTTATTTCATTTAAATACAATTGCTCGTAAATAATAGGATTTAAACACAAATCAAAATATTAATTAATCCGAAGCTCCTTAATTAGAAAACTTCGGAAGATTGATATTTTGGATATGCACCCTGTTGGGCAACATTATCGTTGCGGAGCACCAACTTTTTTAAGAAATTCTGGATCTTGACCGGGGTTGTACACTTGTACTGGAACGTGGACTTGCACACCAACATCTCCCTTACCTGGAGTTGTGCTGGTAGCACCTTCACCAACAACTGCATTACTGTTTCGATTTTGTATAGCAGAGTTAGGGCCAATATTAATTTGAGTAGATCTGTTGGTAACATTGGTACCAGGTTTGCAGTCTTCTCCAAACTCTTGATTTACATTATTAGTTTGCTTACCTGGATTTCTATTACCGCTAACATCCACTTGCACAGCCACATCGATCGCAGAACAACCCAATGCTAGGGCAGAAGGAGTGAAGGAGGGAACAAACAAAGGTGATACAGCAGTCAGTGAGAATAAACTAAGGGAGATAAATTTGAAATTCATAATTGCATCCTTTTGAACTAGTAACATGAAGTTGTGGTTGTAGAACTATAAGTGCGACTGGTTGCACTACCGGAGTTTTTAACGCTTTGCTGAGTCAAAGTTCTGCCGCTACAATAACCCCGTGTGGTTTGAGGAATTTTCACAGTTGGGACACGGTAAACACGATTTTTTTGAATCCATACTCCAGAACTAGGCCAACGAAAGGGAGAGATACTTGTTGTGGAACTGGGAGCTTTTTTAATTGTAATATCGTTGTTTCCGTCAATTCTTACTCTGGTATTGCCGTTTCGGATATCAATGTCGCCTGCTGTGGCTATTCCGGCAGGTAATGCCATCAGCGCAGAAAGTAACAGTATCGAAATTGAGCGTTTAGCAGGCATGGTTCAATACCTCACATACAAGAAAAACCGATTTTTTTGCTTGATCAGGAATCGGCGAACCTTGGTTACAACTCTTTTACTAACTTTCTGCAAACTGGTACTAGGATTGGTATTGCTTGCATTAGGCAATGCCTATATAGTTTGAAAAAGAATTGAATTTTGGATTAGGGATGCGCCCATTAGCATCATCCCGATTTCAAATACTTAACTTTTAGTAGGTGCAATTAGCAATATCAACGGTCTGCTGGCGACTCCTTAACTCTGCATTGTTAACAACAGTGCTATCAAAAGCAGCTTGACCGAATTGACCGACTCTTTGCACAGAAGCTTGTCCACCAGGATTGCTGTAGCAATAACGTCCATCCTTAAGCTTGATCAGTTGTTGGTTGTTCTTCAATTCAGCATTGTTAATGACTTGGCTACCACCAAAAGCTGCACCTTCTTGCTGAACTTCTTGGACGTTTAGCTGTTGTGCCATTGCTGCACCAGGAGCAATCATCATACCAGCAGCCAACAGACCGAATGCTAAAGACTTTTTCAACATATATTTAGACCTCTTTGAATTTAGTTGTGTGTACTGTGTGTTGTGTGTTGTTGTTTTTGGAATTAGCGTTATTTGTAACACTGAATTTTGGATTAGGGATGCGCTCATCAGCATCATCCCGATTTCAAATACTTAACTTTTAGCGGTAGGTGCAGCTAGCGATATCAACAGTTTGTTGACGAGATGCTAACTCTGCATTGTTAACAACAGTGCTATCAAAAGCAGCTTGACCGAATTGACCGACTCTTTGCACAGAAGCTTGTCCACCAGGATTGCTGCCATTGCTGCACCAGGAGCAATCATCATACCAGCAGCCAACAGACCGAATGCTAAAGACTTTTTCAACATATATTTAGACCTCTTTGAATTAGTTGTGTGTACTGTGTGTTGTGTGTTGTTACTCAGAGGGTGGAACCTTTAACTCCTTCAACAGGTATTTATTTTTCGACCTTGGGGAGTTTTGTTTAGGTGTCTCTCTGTTGTTCGTTAATGAGAGCTACAAAGTCAAATCTAATCATTCCGGATTGAACTGAAAATTTTTTGGAAGATGATTTTTTGTACTTTATCTACTCTCGGATTGACCCTCTTACTTCCTTGTGTGTGAAAATAATGAGGAGAAATACACACAATAGTTTTAACCAAATAAATTAGGTGTCGTCAAGAGCTTGGTTAAAATCTTTGGGCGCTAGATTTTTTTGATGTTAGGATCTACGACTAGAAAGTGAAGCAAAAGTGCTGTAAATGTGAAAAAGGTAAGACCAAGGATAGCTTTTCTACGTGAGAAGGCAGGGTTAACCCAGTTGGAGTTGTCGCGTCTTGTAGGCGTGACGGAAAGCACTATCCAGAATTGGGAGAGTGGTAGAACGGGAACAGAACAAATAGAACGAATTATTAAGTTTTGCAAAGCTTTGAATTGCCAAGTAGAAGATTTGATTGATTCTGTGGACGAATCACCACAAGAGGCAGCCGCAAAGCCAGGTTCTCTACAAGATATACATAATCTTTTAGGGACTGATGAGCCTTCATCTACTATTAATACCGATAATACCGACTCAGAAGATTCTCAAAAGCGGCAAGTTAGTCATTAGTCAAAAGACAAAAGTCAGAAGGCAGTAGACGCGGTAGATGCGGAGCAGCTACTTACCCGACGGGAAGCCGGGCAAAGCCCGTCTACAGAAGTCGCTAGCTAACGCAACGCCTGACGGCGAACGCGCAAGAGCGTAGGTACGGCGTATCCGTTGGTAGGTAGGAGGAAGATGCTAAATTTTTAATTCTCCCTTTACCTTTACTACTTCCGCTCTCTGCTTTACTTGCTGCCAAAGAGTATCTATGGTTACAAATTGATAGCCTTGTTGCAGGAGTAGGGGAATGAGAACTTGTGCGATTTCGGCTACATCTTCTCCACCACAAACTCCATCATGTAACACAATAATAGAGCCGTTGTTTATATTCTTAAGTACACGCTGTACAACAGCTGCAACTCCCGGTCTTACCCAATCTTCTGGTACAACGCTCCACATCACAGCTCGATAATCCCACTGACGTAGAAAATTCAGTGTTTTGGGTGTAAATAAACCGTTGGGGGGACGGACATCACGTACTTGTTGAGGTTCGAGGTTACAGGCTTGATAGATAGCAACTTGGGTTTTCTCTAGGCTTTGCTTTAAGTCGTTGGGAGTGAGCATGGGAAAATTGCGATGATCGTAACCGTGCAATCCGATCCAGTGTCCACGATCGCATATCTCTTTTGCTATTTCTGGCGAACGGTTGACACAAGCACCCAACCAAAAGAAATTTGCTGTAATGTTGTAACGATCTAAAACTTTTAATAGTTGCGGCGTGTATTGGGGATGAGGGCCATCATCAAACGATAAGGCGATAAATTTGGAATTGCGATCGCCTTCCCACAGACAATCAGGAAAGCGGGGTTTGAGGATTGGGTGCAAAACCGGAAATAGAGGATAAAACTGCATCTTAACTTTATTGCTGCATTCATCTTACTTGTAACAAATTCTGTAACAATGGCGCAGTTTTTGTCTTTACCCACCTAAATTAGAACATATCTAAGGGTAAACCCCGATTTATTCGGTTAATGCTGTTCCAAGATACACGAGACTATCAAATACTTTTTCTCTCTCTATTCCTAGTTTTGGGGATAGGTACAAGAGATTGGACGTTACATCCGGAATTTATAGGAGTAACAATTGCCACCTGTTTGTCAACACAATGGATATTCTCAGTGATAAATAAGTGGAGAGAAGCCCTGCAACAAGAGGAGAGTGGGAGAGATGGGGAAGATAGGGAAGAATTTACTCTTATCACTTCCTCAACTCCTTGTCTTTGCGTCCCCGCGTTCCCGCGTCCCCGCGTCCTCCCCCTCCCTATGTCCTCTTTCCGTAGTCCTTTGATTACTTCTTTAGGACTTAGCCTACTGTTGCGGGCTGATCATTGGACAACAATGGCTTTTGCTGCGGTAGTAGCGATCGCCAGCAAATTTGTCTTCAAAATCGACGATAAACATTTTTTCAATCCTGCCAATTTTGGCATTATTTCTGCCTTGGTACTAACTTCCGATGCCTGGGTTTCCCCTGGACAGTGGGGTGAGGAATGGTGGTATGGGCTGTTATTTGTCGGAACTGGGGGCATGGTTCTCAAGCGGATTGGACGCTGGGACACTACAGCAGCTTTTTTGGGTGTATACGCTGGTTTGGAGGCGAGCCGCAACCTTTGGTTAGGTTGGACTTGGGATGTTTACTGGCATCGCTTGATGAGCGGCTCTTTACTAGTGTTTGCATTGTTCATGGTGACAGATCCGCGCTCAATTCCTAATTCAAGAATCGGACGTGTGATTTGGGCAGTAGCGATCGCCACATTGACTTTTATTTTGCGGAATTACTTCTTTCTTTCCACCGCAGTTTTCTGGGCATTATTCATCCTTGCTCCATTTACCATCCTGCTGGATGTGATTTGGCAAGCACCGCGTTTTGGATGGGAAGTTGGGGAAGGTGGGGAAGTGGGGGAGAGGGAGACAAAGGAAGTAATAAACCATCAACTCATAACTACTAACCACTGTACGGGCGGGTTTTAACAACAATCTCTCTAGGATGAAGAAATATCTAAATAAACCCGCCCCTACCAATAACAAATGACTATCATCTTATGAAACCTTTAAAATTCCTAATTTCATTACTGCTGATATTTGTAGTTGTTTTTTGCTTTGCACCTACAGCTTGGGCATTTTGCGGTTTTTATGTTGCCAAAGCTGATACAAAACTATACAACAAAGCTTCGCAGGTAGTAATTGCACGTAGTGGGGATAGCACTGTCCTAACGATGGCAAATGATTACCAAGGTGATGTTAAAGATTTTGCGGTTGTCGTACCTGTACCCACTGTGCTGCAAAAAGAGCAAGTTCGTGTTGCCAACCCCAATATCATTGAGCGTTTAGATACTTTTAGCGCACCACGGTTGGTAGAATATTTCGACTCCGATCCTTGCGCCACACCCTACCCATCTACGCTAAATCAATCTGCTGCTGCACCATCAGCAGCAACAGAAGAAGCAAGGGCGAGAAAAGCCAGTAGTGATTTGGGCGTAACTGTCGAAGCACGTTTCAATGTGGGTGAATATGACATTGTAATTTTGAGTGCAAAAGAATCTGGCGGGCTGGAAACTTGGCTTGTTCGTAATGGTTACAAAATTCCCAGAGGAGCAAAACAATTACTGAAGCCTTATATCCGGCAAAATATGAAATTCTTCGTTGCTAAAGTCAACCTAGATAAATTCGAGGAGACTGGCTATCAGAACTTGCGTCCACTGCAAATTTCTTACAAGTCTTCTAGATTCATGCTACCGATTCGTTTGGGCATGATAAATTCCACATCGGAACAAGATTTGATTGTCTACATTCTCTCACCGCAAGGACAAACAGAGCTAACTAACTACCGCACAGTAAAAATTCCTTCTGATACCAATATTCCTCTATTTGTCAAAAGTGAATTTGGCGGATTTTATAAATCTATGTTTAAAGCAGCATACATCAGAGAAGACCGGAAAGTGGCTTTTCTAGAATATGCGTGGGATATGGGTAGTTGCGATCCGTGTTCTGCCGAACCTCTCAACCGCGAAGAACTCAAACAAGCAGGTGTATTTTGGCTAGATAGTCCTCCTGATATTTACCAATCAGCGCCTTTTCGCGGTTCAATAATTCCGTCTAGTAATGTCTTCATCACTCGTTTGCACGTTCGCTATACGCGTGATAAATTCCCCGAAGACTTAATGTTTCAAGCAACTTCTAACCGCGAAAATTTCCAATGGCGTTATATTTTGCAACATCCTTTTACAGGTGAAGTCAAATGTCAGGCAGGCAGAGAATATAAACGCTCTTTAGCCAAACGTTTTGAACAAGAAGCGCAGACTCTTGCTAAATTAACTAACTGGAAAATTCAGGATATTCGTAGAAGAATGAAGTTAGAGGGGCAGGTAAGTACTTCCTCAATTAATTCTTGGTGGCAAATGGTGCTTTCTTGGCTAGGGCTGTAGTTAGCTAAGGAAAGTAGCCGTCGCCTCAAAGGATACTACCATATAATCAACTGAGAACAGTAAAGGTAGATATCTAATGGGGTGACGGTACTTTTTAACAAGTAAGCGAGGATGCGATCGCTCTTTTAGAAGATACGAGATATGAATGCGATCACCTCACAATATTAACTAACTCGAAGCACTGGTATAAAACCGCAAGGCAAATCGCCAAAACCGAGTAGAAGCAAAAAATAATATTAATGCCAAAACTGCTGCACTGCTTATCCAAGTAATTTCACTTCTACCCAACATTGCTTCTGCTGGTATTGTTGTTAAAAAAGCTACAGGAATTATAAAAGTAAAGAAAAATCTGTATGCAGCAGGATAAGCCACCATGGGATACCTTCCAGCTTCCAGTAATCCCCGCAGCACTTCAGTAACGTTGTATATTTTGACAAACCAGATGCTAGTCGCCCCTAGCATGAACCAAAGACTGTAAAGAATTATCAAGCCAAAAAATAAGGGAATAACACTGAGTAAATAGTCATTCATTTCTAAACCGAGGCGTTTACCTGCATAGCCGATGAGTATGCTGCCAAAGACTAGATCTGGCATTCCCCATGGAGAGAGGGTATGGGTGGAAAGCCAAAATTGACTGGGTATAGGTTTTAATAGGACAAAATCGAGAGTACCTTCTTGAACATGGCGAACGATGCGATTTAGATTAGGGGCGAGAAAAGTTGCAGAAAAACCTTGCAACAATGTAAAAATTCCTAGAACAAGCAAAGCTGCTTCCCATGTCCAGCCAGCAAAGGTATAACCTTGACCATAAAACAAGAATAATCCGAACAAACTACCTGCTAGATTACCTAAGCTACTGAGAGCTGCTAAAAGAAAGTTGATTCGATACTCCATCTCAGCTGCTATGGCAGTACTCCAAAATAATCGAATTACTCTTAAATATTTTTGCATAATGGCTCAAAAGGCACGATCTGCTACACAGCGACTGCAATTCTAGACTACCGCAGTTGATTTGATCCAAACTTTTGTACCAATTGTTGCTGGCATTGTTACTATACACGATCAGACGTTTTAGTAGTTTATGTAGTTTCTAGGAATTGTATGGCTAGACTTTCAAGCGAATTGCAACGCTTTTTTTTTGAAGAAGAACCACCATCTCAAGTGAATTTGGCAGACTTTCTGCTGTTGGCAAAGGAACGAATTTTTGGATTTTTATTTGTGATTCTGTCTTTGCCTTCAGCTTTACCTGTACCTGCACCCGGTTACTCAGTTCCTTTTGGTATTCTGATTTTTTTACTAGCCATACAGCTAATTGTGGGTTCTAAAACCCCTTGGCTACCACAAAGGATGTTAAATCATCCCATCAAACTAGAAACCGTTCAAAAGGTTTTGAAAGGCGGTATTCCTTGGTTGCGAAGAATAGAAGCGATCGCTCGTCCTCGTCTGGCATACATTTGCACTACTTTGCCAGGTAGAGTGACCTTAGGTAGTGCGATTTCTTTGATGGCAATTTCGATGATGATTCCGATTCCGGGTACAAACACTTTACCTGCTATGGGTATTTTTGTGACAGGCTTTGGCTTAATGGAGGATGATGGTGCAATTAGCTTAGGGGGTTTAGTTCTTTGTGTGATGGGAGGTATTCTGACTACTTCGATTCTAATTGCGTTGATGTGGGGTGGTTCTAGCTTGCTTGATATCATCAAAACTTGGCTAGGTCGTTAAAAACAGAAGGTAAAATATTACAAAATTTAAAACCCCTCTCATTGTTGAGTGGGGTTATGTAAACTTTTTTTACTAAAAATTTCATTCACAAGTTTTAAAACAGACTCATGATGGTAATAATACTAGCGCTAGTTACCATCACTAAAGCTCCAAGAAAGATAGATTGACCTAGTTGGTTTGGAGTTTTGAATTCGTTCATTTTTAGATTCTTTTTATTTTTAGGGTTCTATTTAAGATATCAAAACCAGTATATTTATCAATAAAAAACCAGCAAAACTTAAAATAGCGTTACTTAACTTAGTAAAAGCAAGGGTAATTACTTAAAAACAATAGCTAATAGCTAATGACTAATGGTTACTAATTAATTAACAATTAGCTATAAGTAACTAGCAAGTAGTAACTTACGAATATGATTAAGCTCCTCCACCTTTCTGATATTCACATGGGAAGCGGCTTCTCCCACGGACGTATCAATCCGGAAACAGGAACGAATACACGATTAGAGGATTTTGTCAATACTCTGTCTCGATGTATGGATCGAGCGCTGTCGGAACCTGTTGATTTGGTGATCTTTGGCGGGGATGCCTTTCCCGATGCCACACCACCGCCTTACGTTCAGGAAGCTTTTGCCAGCCAGTTTCGTCGCCTTGTAGACGCTCAAATTCCCACTGTGTTACTGGTGGGTAACCACGATCAGCATTCACAAGGGCAAGGAGGGGCAAGTTTATGTATTTACCGGACTTTGGGCGTACCGGGAGTTGTAGTAGGTGATAAGTTAACTACTCATTGTGTCCAAACCCGTAATGGTGCAGTACAAGTAATTACTCTGCCTTGGCTGACTCGTTCTGCATTAATGACTCGCCGAGAAACCGAAGGTTTATCTCTGGCGGAAGTTCATCAACTATTAATTGAACGCCTGCAAGTTGTGTTGGAAGCAGAAATTCGTCGTCTTGATCCCAAGTTACCAACTATTCTGTTGGGTCACTTGATGGTAGATAATGCTAGTTTAGGAGCCGAGCGTTTTTTGGCAGTAGGTAAAGGCTTTACAATTCCCTTGTCAACTTTGGCACGACCTTGTTTTGACTACGTAGCTTTAGGACACATCCACCGCCATCAAAACTTGAATAAATCAAATAATCCCCCGATGGTGTATCCAGGTAGTATTGAGCGGGTGGATTTTAGCGAAGAGAAGGAAGACAAAGGCTATGTAATGGTTGAGTTAGAACGGGGTAATGTTAAGTGGGAATTTTGTCCTTTGCCAGTGCGAAGTTTTTGCACAATCGAGGTGGATGTATCAAAAGCAGAAGATCCGCAAGCTGCAATTGCCAAAGCGATCGCCAAGCATAATATTGAAGAAGCAGTTGTCAGGTTGATTTACAAACTTCGTTCTGAACAGCTAGATTTAATAGATAATGCTGCACTGCATAAAGCGTTGAGTTTAGCTCACAACTATACAATTCAACCAGAATTAGTGAGCCAGTTAGCTAGACCGCGCGTTCCTGAATTAAGTGCCAGTAACAGCATAGATCCAATTGAAGCTTTGAAAACATATTTAAATAATCGCGAAGATTTAAAAGAGATTGCAGCATCAATGTTAGATGCAGCTCACAAATTATTAGCTGCAAACGAGGAAGATTGGCTAGAAAGCAATTCTGGTGAAGAAAGCTCTATTTTGGAAAATCAATTACCAGTTGGTGCTACAAATTCTCAGTTAAGGCTGCTTTAGGCTGCGACAATTGTTTAACCTTGAAAATAGGGATTGGGAGTTGACGCCACTACAAAACTTGATCGATGGGAATAGCCGGATAGGGTGACGGACATATTTCAAACTTAAAGGCGATCGCAACCTGAGAGCAAGATTGAGCAAAGGACTGGGTTTGCTGGTTTTCACAACTCAATCTAGTCTACGAGGTGACTTGATTTGTTATGTCCTAAGCGTTCAAAGTTAGTCTCATTTTCTATTAATTCAATAAATTGCGAAATCTCTTTAGTCGAGCGTAGGTGATAAACACTTTTGCTGCTTTGAGCCTGCTTGATATATTCACGATATTTTGGAGTCAAATATTTATGACATAACCAAAGCACGCGGTAGCTAGTAAGGGAACTCCTCAATATTGGACTGTTTTGAGGCCAACCTTCTGGTGGTTTAAAATAGCCTGTGATGAATCGTTTAGTTACCCACCATCCATGCACATATAGCGGCAGATCAACAAAAACCAGAGTATCTGCCTTGTTTAGTCTTTGCCAGAGGGTTTCCCATGCAACCAAACCCATCAATAACCCATCGCTCAGTCACTAAAATTTGTTGATGGGCGCGCTTATAGTCTTCGTGTGGAACCTCAGCACCGCCTGATTGAAACTGAATCTTGTCCAAGACGTAAAGTGGCAAACCAGTGATTTGGGATAATCTCTTGCTGAGAGTTGATTTACCACCTCCAGCATTGCCAAACACTGCTACTTTTTTCATTGCCACTCTCCTTTTAGTGCAATCAACTCTGCTGAATGGAAACAACACAAATTAAGCAGGACATTCCCAAAAAAATTTGCACAAGATTAATCAGTATAATTGTTAAAGCGCATAATATTGAAATTACTAATCTTAAATTCAGGCGCGATCGCGTCTGGGGATACACGGGGTTCGTGGGGCGATCAGATTACTCCAGATGATGAACCTTACAGATACCCTGGAACAATTCATAATGCTTATGGTATTGCATTAGTATTACCTGAGTACAAAATATTTACTACATACCAGGGTAGATATGGCCCTAGAGAAGCACCAGATTTAAGGACTACCACTGTTAAGCGTCAAAGTGATGCCATCTAGTCAGTTTGAGCGGAGGAGCACTAATTTCTTAACTATTTCTTACTCAATACATATTGAAGACTTGAAAATTCAATTACTCAACTAAATTACCCATCTAAACTACTGTCAGATGGGTAATAAAAATCATTTATTAATATCACTAGTATTTATCTGAACATATTACCAATACGTTCTCCTGAAACGCTTAATTTTGCTTCTGTTAAAGCAGCTTGAGTATCTAAAGGTAATTTATAAGTTTCGTATACTTGCTGTTTAGGAGGTGGTATAAAAACACCATTTATACAATGTCCTACAACTTCAGCATAACTTCCAATTTCGTTTTATTGTATATATTGAGTCACTACATCTCTAGTCCCGATTGAAAGATTACCAATAACACCCTTTAACTGGAATGCGCTAACAATAGATCCATCTGAAGCAGTAGTAAAGAACAATGGTTTAGCTGTTAAATTTTTGTCTATTTTATAAGTTTTACTATTTTGAATAAATGGACGTAGAGGAGTTCTAGAAGATTTGTCAAAAATATTGTATTCTGATACATAACTACTTAAGTTTCCCTCATGAATTTGACAGAATAAAGGTTGAGATTGTGCCTGTGCTGGTACTGCACTGAAAGCAAAAGATATGGCTGAAATCGCACAAAATAAAAATAACTTGATACGTTTCATTTAAATGATTGTCCGATGTAGTGTTTTCTTTAGCGTTACATTCACTATTTAATGTGAACTCGGTAGTATTGTTGATATTTGTTTTAAGTGATTGTAAAGAACTGTATTAGTTAATATATTGATGAAATAAATCAAAATTTAAAAACCTCATAATTGGGGTTAAAAAGTGTTTTAGACGTTTTGATGTTTTAGTAGATTGCTTTGCTATCTAATGAGCTAAACAATTGATAGCATTACGAGCGCGGGCATTAAGCGAACTGTTGCCAATCTGACGCTGGAGAGTTTGAAACTGTTCTACTGCTTTGGGAAAATCAGCTAACGCGATACTTGCTCGAACGAGTATTACCCATGCTAGTGCAATTTCACTTGGATAATTAATGTTCTGGGTTGTCTGCCTGGCTTCTTCAGCCCGAAAAATTGCTTAAAGTTTACTGGTAGCTGTTCAACACAACTGTGGAATTAAGAAGAATTATGATTTTTAGTGTTTGGTTAGCTGGGAAACGCAAAGCTAATCTTTCAAGTAATTGTTTCTAGTTACAGATGTTAGACTGGGCGATCACATCTGAGATGATCAAGTAATTTAATGGATATAGTATCTACTCAAATCATTGAATGTAGTGTTAGGCTAAAGTATCAAAATCTACATTCCTCACTCACTAAGTATAAGTCTCTATTCCATGTCTAAGTTCGTCTCCGCTACCTTAATTGCGACAGCTCTGCTTATGTTATCGGCTAGGTATTCCAGCCCCACATTGGCTGGTACTTGTGCTTCTAAATGCGGCCCCCGTTCTATTCAATTTAAGCCTGGGCAAAATATCATACTAGAAGTAATAAATAATACTTACAGTTCAATAAAACTACAGAAACCATATACTACCAGTCCAATTACTCTACAACCCGGACAGAAATTACAGTTAGAGCAGGGAGATGGTACAGAACCCAATATCTCTCTTCTGTTTTGGAATGAGGCTGGATTGCCGCTTAAAGCGACTGTCTCCAAGGCGAACTTTGCGACTTTGCGAGTGGAATTTCGTCCAACTTGGTATGCTCCAGGCGATCGCGCAATTTATATCCTCGATGATGGTAGGGTGAATATGTTGTGAACAAAGGTATGAAGGATGAAGTATAAAGAATGAAAATATAGAAATTAGTACAAGCCCAAGCTGCTTTATTATTAAAAATTTCACACTTCATAATTTACACTTCATCCTTTCTCTGACTGTGCTACACCAAACTTCAATTGCACCAGTGAAAACCCGTCGGCGCTTGCCCAACCAGCGTTGGCAGATTTACCCACAAAAAATAGAATTAGCACAAAATTTGATTGAGGTAACAAATTTATCGCCTCTTGTTAATCAATTATTAATTAATCGGGGCATTGATACGCCTGTTGCCGCACAAGCTTTTTTAGATCCAGAATCTGTAAACTTGCCTTCACCATTGGAGGAATTTCCAGATTTGGCAGTTAGCTTGGAACTGTTGCAAGATAGCGTTATCCGTAAAGAAAAAATCGCCATTTGCGGAGACTATGATGCAGATGGTATGACTAGTACTGCTTTATTGTTACGTTGTTTGCGTTGGTTGGGTGCTGAGGTAGATTACGCTATTCCCAGTCGGATGCATGAAGGTTATGGCATTAATAAACGCATCATCGAAGAATTTAAGAGTGAAGGTGTAGGGCTAGTTCTCACTGTCGATAATGGTATTTCTGCTGTTGAACCAATCGCTAGAGCCAGAGAACTCGGTTTAAAGGTAATTGTCACCGATCACCACGACATTCCCCAAACTTTACCTCCAGCCAACGCTATCCTCAATCCCAAATTACTACCAGAATCTTCACTTTATCGTGGTGTTGCAGGTGTTGGTGTTGCCTACATTTTAGCGGTGTCTCTGGCACAACAGTTAGGTAAAACCAATAGTGGCATTATCAAGCCACTACTGGAACTATTTACATTAGGAACCATTGCCGACTTAGCTCCTTTAACAGGGGTAAATCGCCGTTGGGTAAAACGCGGTTTGCAGCAATTACCCCAATCAAAATTGCCGGGAGTGCAGGCGTTAATTCAAATGTCTGGAGTGCAGGCGCGGCAAGGAGAAGGGGAGAGGAGGAGAGGGGGAGAGGGGGAGAGAGGAAGAAATTCCCAGTCCCCTGTACCCAATCCCCTGTACCCAGTCCCCAATTCAAAAACTTTGAAGCCGGAGGATATTGGCTTTCGCTTGGGACCACGCATTAATGCTATTGGTAGAATTGGCGATCCTCAAATTGTGATTGAACTACTAACTACGGATGATATGGGGATAGCGCTGGAAAGAGCTATGCGGTGCGAAGCAATTAATTTGCATCGTCAACAGATGTGCGAGCAAATTGAACAAGAAGCGATCGCATTAGTTGAAACAGAATATGTGGCATCTCTACATCAAAATCGTGTTTTGGTGGTAGTTCAACCCAACTGGCACCACGGCGTAATTGGTATTGTTGCTTCCCGGTTGGTAGAACGCTACGGTGTCCCCGTGTTTATTGGCACCTACGAAGATGACAATCATATTCGCGGTTCGGCGCGAGGCATACCAGAGTTTCATGTATTTGCAGCTTTGGAATATTGCCAAGACTTACTCGGTAAATTTGGCGGGCATAAAGCGGCTGGCGGATTTTCTTTACCAGCAGAAAATTTAGCAGCACTGCGATCACGTTTAGGAGAATTCGCCAACCAATGTCTGGAACTTCAGCATCTCAAACCACTACTCAAAATTGACGTTCAAGCCAACCTCAATCAAATTGATCAACAACTCTATCAACAACTGCACGCTCTAGAACCCTGCGGAATTGACAACCCAGATCCAGTTTTTTGGACTCCTAATGTCCAAGTTATCGAACAGCAAACCGTTGGTAAAGGACATCTCAAACTGACAGTTGCTCAAACTATCAATAATCTGCAATTTCAAATTAAAGCGATCGCTTGGCGATGGCGTGACTATTTTCCTCTGCCAAAAAGAGTAGATATTGCTTATAAATTGCGAGAAAACAACTTTAATGGCAATACAACTATTGAATTAGAATTACTTGGCGTTAGACTACCAGAGCGATCGCAGCTATTGTTTGCCTCTACTGCTACTCCCATCAAAACTAGTTTTGAACATAACCAGCGTCAATATACCTGTGGCATTTATCAAAATGGTTCTTTACCAGAATTAAGAATTAAAAATCCTGAAGGCAAAGTCTTAGCTGTTTCGCAAGGACATAATATTGGTTTATTGGGAACTAATCGTGAGAACGCACAAGAGATTGATGTTACTCAACCCCAGTATGACAGCATTATTCAGGCTGCTCTTGAGGCTTTAGGTAAGTTGGCAGAAAAGTTACGCGATTAGAAACTGGTATTTGAGTTTATTGAGAAAGAGGATATTAGCTCATCCAGTGCAGCGAGGTTATTATGCGGCGATCGCCTTGCTCACTAGCACTTAAGGTTTTCAATCGGGCGATCGCTTCCTAGACAGTTTTCCCTTACTCTTTGGGCAGAAGTTAGTATTTATATGTGAGCGATCGTGTATTGGGGTGATCGTAAACTGTAGCCTAGTTTTGGTAAACTTTCAGTAACGTTCCCGTTCACCCTTCGCAGACAACATCGAACAATCATAGACAACTTTTCCGCGTCGGGTACATTGGGGTTATTATGCCGCCTGCTGCACTGAGACAATTGAGCTAAACCATAAAATAAAGAACAGCCGAGTTGAGAGGTTAGCATGGTTCAAGCGACAGAATATCTTTATGTTGTTCGGGATGATGAGATTCTACATGGAGAACCCATTATCCGAGGAACTCGTACACCCGTCAGAGCAATTGTCGAAACTTGGCGAATGGGCATAGCACCAGAGGAAATTCCCAAAGGAATGCCACATCTGACTTTGGGGCAAGTCTTCGGAGCATTAACCTACTATAGCGACCACCAAGACGAAATTAATCAATATATTGAAAAAAATCGCATTTCTGACGAATTGATCGATCCATTGGTGAGAGATTTGTGAGTAGTATATTCATTTGTCTGTATTTGGATGAGGATGTCAATGTATTGGTAGCCGACTTGCTTGAAGCAAGAGGTTTTGATGTCATTACTGCACGAGATGCAGGGCAACTTCACGCAACTGATGTAGAACAACTTGCCTTTGCTGTAAGTCAAGCAAGAACTCTTGTTACTCACAACAGAAATGATTTTGAGGAACTTGTACAGAATTAATTTAATTGGGAACAGACGCACTACGGAGTAATTTTTGCTGTTCGTCGTTCTCCTCAAGGGATTGCACAAAGATTACTCGCTATTCTCAATCAAGTTACCTCAGACGAGATGCAAAATCAGGTTTGATACATCTAGTGGCGATCGCGCATCAGTCGGGTGCAGATCGCATTCTTCTCACTAGTGCTTGGGATTTTCAATCGGGCGATCGCTTCCTAGACAGTTTTCCCCTTGCTCTTGGAGCAGAAACTGGTATTGGTATGTGAGCGATCGCACTTCACTTGCTGCTATCTCTACGAGCATGACCTTCCAGTGTATCTCAGCACGTGATTCTAAATCATGGAGAGTCAATATCCAAATACAAGCCCAGAGTGTGTTTAACAGTTTATGTTTCCCTCAGGGGTGATCGCATCTACACAGTTTTATGCACTTCGACTTGGAAGTCACCGACATTTTGGTGGAGGCAAAGTACCTATAAATTGTCCCTCATCCCATAAGGACGCTCCAAGCCAACCAGCTTCTTCAGCATCCCCCCTAATAACTCTCCTGCGAATAAGAGTGTATTAATAAACCGCTCAACTGGGATACCCCATCTTAATCGAATTATCAGTGGAGAAATTCCCCCACGTCCATTGACTGAGGAGCAAGTAGAGAAGTTGCTGAATTTGACTGAGAAGGAAATAGAAGAAGGACAAAAGTCTGCTGAGTTATGGAAGAGGGAATAGAAGAATCGCTGAATTCTGATGTCTCTCCTCTAGATTAGGCGGTATAACGACCAAGATAAGCGGCGGCAGACAAGTTCGAACTCATTACCATCAGCTTTCAACCGTCCGCTGCATTTGAATTGTTGTGTTGCGTTTTTACCGATACCACAATGATCGCTCCCAGATTTTCTCAAGAACGATCGCTGCTTGTCTATTCAACCGTGCATCTTTTAGCAGCGAGTCCATTTATAGGCTGACAGAATCTTGCTAATGACATGGCAGCCGGAAAACTCATACCGTCACTACAATTTTGCCAGCCGCATGATTGGATGCCATCACACGCATTGCTTCAGGTAGCGATTCAATGCCTTGAAATTTGCGATCGATGACGACTGGCAGGGAGCCATCACTTAACCCACCAGCAATAAACTGTTTAGCGCGGGCAAGCGCTTCCTCATTTCCAAGCGACCCCAAGTTGCGATTTCCAGTAAAATCAAACACTTTGTAAACCCCGTGAAATTGAACGCTGCGGATTGCCATTGGCAACCACGGAAAAAGTCCCAAATTCTCAGTATCCAGTAGACCATAAACAATCCAGTGACCCCGAATTTTTGTTGCCTGTACTAATCTTTCACTCAGTCCACCTGCTACAGCATCATAAACAACATCTGCCCCCTGATTCTCCGTAATGTTCATCACACGGGCAACCAAATCTTCTTCTTCGGTAGCGATCGCATCATCAGCACCTGCCCTCAGCAATACATTACGTTTCTTGCTGGTTCGTGTTGTGGTAATCACCTTTGCACCCATTTTCTTAGCAATGGCGATCGCCGCCAAGCCAGTCGTACTGGTTCCTGCTGTAATTAACACCGTTTGGTAGGGTTGCAGATGTGCCAATTCGACCAGTGCAAAGTATCCGGTGAAGTAGGCAAACGCAAAACTAGCGCCTTGTACTGGCGTAAAGTTCTCCGGGGTTTTGATCAAACCGCGCACAGGTAGAATTGCCGTTTCACCAAAGTTGGCGTAGTCGCGGATGGAAAAGGTAGGAATGGAACTGACGCGATCGCCCACCTGAAATTCGGTCACATTTGCTCCGACGGCTTCTACGACACCTGCAATTTCATAACCGACACGCGCAGGTAATGTTGGTGCTTCAACATAGTTGTTTGCCATCCACAACAGATCGGCTCGATTCAAACTCATCGCTTGAACTCTGACCCGTACTTCACCTGCACTAGGCTCCAACAGAGGTAGACTCTCTAGTTGTAGAACGTCAGGATTACCATACTGATGGAAACGGTAAATTCGTGTTGTATTCATCATGAAGCTCCTTGTGAATAGATTTAACCAACTTGGAGGTAAAACTCGATAACGCTAGCGTTCAATCCCCTGCACGATCGGCTCAGGACGAATATTGTGTGCCATCGAATAGCCCCGCCCCCACAAGTAAATTGCGAGATCAAGGGTGTTATCAGCAACTCCGAAGCGAGTCACTTGACCGTTCTGGATAGTCAGAATAAACGTTTCAATTGATGTTCCTTCTCGACCTGTTGGTTTGAGATCGAAAAAGGGTTCAACGTGCTTCCAGTTTAGATTCACCGTCAAAAAGGCGCGATCGCCACCATCAAATTCATCAACTAAGTCAATCCGAGGTTTGAGCGCCTTTACAAACTCAGCACCAAAAGCTTTTAACGCATCCAGTCCTTGACCACCCCAGTAAGCAGGGCTATAAATTTCTACATCTTGAGCAATCACCGCATCCCAACGCTCGAACTCTCCTCTTTGGAATCCTTCATAGATTTCACGAATAATCGACATTTGCCAAACCTCTAGAGTTGTTGTGTGGTGTATCGTGCTGGCTCAAACTTCATACTTCTATGTTCAGGGATGCGATATGATTTGTCCAATCGATTAATAATATGAGTTTCATTCATCAGGTGAATCATGGAGTCGATTCAGCATTTCTCATTGGCAGGGATTGACCTCAACCTCTTGGTCGTATTCGATGCCTTGATGACTGAGCAGCACCTCACTCGTGCAGCAGAGAAAATTGGATTGAGCCAACCTGCAACCAGTAATGCCTTGGCTCGACTCCGCAAGCTATTCAAAGATGATCTGTTTATCAAAACTTCTAAAGGAATTACGCCCACACCGAGAGCGATTGCGCTGGCTGTTCCGATCCGTGAAGCGCTCACCCAAATCCAATCAGTGGTCAGTAGCCAGCCAGAGTTTGATCCAAAAACGAGCGATCGCGTTTTCCGAATCGGGATGGATGACTATACCGAAATTGTATTTTTATCTAAGCTTCTACAAGAACTTAGTCACATAGCTCCAAATGTGCGGGTTCAAGTCCGTTCTAGCACCTGGCAAAAAGCACCAAAATTACTGGATGCAGACGAAATTGATTTAGCATTAGGATATTTTCCAGAGTTTTCATCCTGGCATCAAAAGCAGACGCTTTACTTAGAAACATTCATTTGTGTTGCTAGTGCTGAACGTTTCAAAAAGCGTAAACGATTGACGATAGAGGAATACGCTAGTGCATCGCATTTACTGGTTTCACCTAAAGAAGACATGGTAGGGATGGTCGATGAATTGCTAGCACAGCAGGGTCTGAGCCGAATCGTTGCTGTATCTGTCCCCAACTTCTTGATTGTACCTTTTGTTCTCGTCAGTACAGAGCTAGTTGCTACTATACCGTCCCAGATTGTGGCAACCTTAACTCAAACTTGGAATCTCTATGCTTTCCCCTTGCCGTTTGAGATGCCAGGGTTTTCAGTCGATATGCTGTGGCATAGTAAGAGCGATCGCGATCCTGGACACACATGGTTACGCGAACTGATTACACGGTTATGCCCAGAGTAACTTATGCCTGCTACCAACAAGTAAGCTTCAGACTACTGACCTCACCATGACTTAAGCAGCCCAACGGTTGTGTTCAGCGGCGATGAGTAACCTTTGCATTACCACCGAGACTTCCAAATCGTCCGCTGCAACACGGTTGTTAGCCCGTGATAGTTATGGAGGACTGCTCACGTGCCAAGTCAAATAGCTGAAGATTACCATCTGTCCAAGAAACATGAATCTTACATCCATAGATTTTCCAGTTCTTCTGAATTTTCATAAGTTGGTAATCATACCGCCCTCCGACTGCCCATAAATTGCCGCCACGCTCATTTGGTAGAAAATGCTGGGCTGCAAAGTTGGCTGTACAAGTTGCTTTATCTCCGTCAACTGTAACAATGTGATTAGCCGTAAGGTGTTGAATGGCCCGAAACCCCGCATGGTTTTTGCGAACATTCTCAACCAATTCATCGGCAGATGAAGGCATAACCGCACCAAAAAGTGCTGAGTAATCAAAATTAATCTCATCGGTCAAGCAGTCTCGCATTGCTGCGTAGTCACGACTATCAATGCTTAATACAAAACGATTGAGAGTTTGGATAATATCTGCCTGATCAATAAGCTTTTGAATGACTGAATCTTTCACTGTATTGTTATCAACCATGCGATCTCCTAACAAATATAAGGTTAACGCTGAAAAACGGGTGACTGTGATAGACCAGTCTACCCGCGCTTAAATTTGTTCTACTTAGGACACTCCAGCACCCGCTGATTGAATCAAGACGTTGGGATAATATCCTTTTGGCTTCAAGCCGACAGGCTTACCTCCATGCAGCATTCCTTGAATTTCTGGCTCGAAGAAGCTGTAGGGGAATTGAGGTTCAGGGTGACTGATTGCTTCAAGGCGATCGTTCAATTCGGTGGGAATCTCAAAATCTAATGCTTTGAGATTGTCCTCTAATTGCGATAGCTTCGTCGCCCCTACAATTACTGAGCCAACACCTGGTCGATTCGCTGTCCAATTAACTGCAACTTGAGCCATACTTCGATCCAGTTCTTTTGCCACATTTTCCAGTTCCGCCACAATTTTCCAGTTTCGCTCTGTAAATTTTTGAAAGGCTGGATTTTGGCTGTCTTTGAGGGCTTCCAATCGCCCCTCTCCAGTGAATGAACCCTCACTTGGTTTATATTTGCCGCTTAAAAGCCCGCTCGCTAAAGGACTCCAGACCATTACTCCCATCCCAAGTTCCAACCCAAGTGGGACAAACTCGCGTTCAATGCTTCGTTCAACGAGAGAATATTCCAGTTGCAGAGTACTAAGCGGCTCGTAACCACGCCACTCGGTAAGCGTTTGCGCTCTTGCAGCATACCAAGCAGGTGTGTCACTCAATCCTATATGCCGCACTTTGCCAGATTGAACCAGATCATCAAGAGTTCGCATGACTTCAGCCGCAGGTGTGATTTGATCCCACGTGTGAAGAATGTAGAGGTCAATATAGTCGGTTCCTAGTCGTTTCAGTGAACCTTCCACAGCCCGCAGAATATTTTTGCGTCCATTTCCACCTGCATTTGGATTCCCCGGTTCAGCATTGTAGCTAAACTTGGTTGCAATGACGACGCGATCGCGTAATCCACGTTCTGCAACAAATTTGCCAATCCAAGACTCGCTTGTTCCGTTTGTGTACAAATCTGCTGTGTCAATGAAATTACCACCTGCATCAACATAGGTATTAAATAATTGACGCGCCATGTCTTCATCGGCTCCCCAACCCCATTCGGTTCCAAAGGTCATCGCACCTAATGCCAGCCGACTGACTCGTAACCCAGAACGTCCTAATGTGTAATATGCGTTGAGAGACATGAATGTTGCTCCGTTAACCTCGTTTTTGTAGAACCTGCATCAACGGTTCACATTCATCAGAATAAGTTGAGACAGTTATCGAAGACTTGAACGATCCGAGCAGGTTTTTGAACAAAATGACCATTGTTCAGCTTGCAAAAATTGTCTTCGGCGTAACTCCAAAAATTCGCTTGAAATGACGATGCAGATGGCTCTGATCAGCAAAACCGACTTCAGCCGCAACTTCATTGACAGAAAAGCCACCAGAGAGCAAAAGTTCTTTTGCCCGATTGATTCGTAAGTTGATCAAGTACTGATGAGGAGCCATTCCTGTTGCTTGCTTAAACAGGCGACGCAAATGGGATGGGCTAAGATTAACAGACTGAGCTAGCACCTCTAACGAAATGTCCTGGTCGAGGTGAGCGTGCATGTAATCGATCGTACGAGAAACTTGCTCCTGGGTTAGGCGCTTAGGCGATCGCGCTTCGCGAAACTGAGTCGTGTAGGTTCTCAGCAAGTGAACAGCTAATACATTAAGCAGCGAGTCAATGTAAAGCTGACCACCAGATCCACCATTCTTTTGTTCGTCTAGAAGCCATTGACTGATTTGAAGAATTTTCGCATCGTCAGTATGAGCGATATTGATCAATTCATGGGAGCAATGGGACTTTGTGTCTACCTGCTCTGCAACTTGTTCAATTAATTGAGGTGATATATCAAGTCGAATAAAGGAAATGGCTTCGCTCCATCGGCAAGAAGCCATGCTGCCTGCTGAGTGAATGTTAATACTGCCTGCTTGAGCAAGTCCTTTGAATCGAAGGCTGTCAGCCCGCTCCACTACTTCGACTGGCTGTGGAGTCGTGTGGATAACAATTAGGTGGTTAAACAATGATTCAACCACAAGTTCTTGGGGGGCAACGTTGTGAGCTTGAAAAATTGCTAAATCTTGCCGATGAGTCTGGGTAAGATTCAACACTGGTTTGTCATCGTTTGCCTGATCTGACTGCATCTCCCCTCCTAATGACCTGTGGTGTACAAGACCTAGAACTAAGATTGTACTAGGTCAACACTAAGGTTCTTAAAAGAGCAGTCTGCTTGTCAACACTCATAGAGATAGAGTCTGACAAATCGTTCTTTACCAGCACATTTGGTAGTTTGTCTGTCTCTTGAGCATATCGCTTCTTCAGGGTTTCTACTGAAGCAAGATAAGTGCGAAGGCTCTTTTCCCATTCGTTAGTAGCGTAGGTTCGTAATAGTTCGAGTGCGCTCTCCTCGATCTGGCACACTGTTTTAAGACTATTGATAGGACGGCTCGGATTATCTGGATTCGCAACTATTAAAGCTGCATCCAAAAATTGATCCACCGTCTGACGGCGAATTGTTTCTCGTGTGTTAGGCTTGTAAGTTTTGCCATAATGTTGAGCCATAAGGTCCATCATTGGTGTAATTCCCATTAAAGGGGAAGTAGCCGATCGCCAAGGTTCATTTGGCTTCAAGTCAAGTAGTGCAAGCAGCGTTAAGGCAGATCGTTCGTTCAACTGTGCTCGTGGAAAACCCAACTCCAATAAGATTTGTAGCGCTCTAGGAACATCTTTCGGAAGTTACGGAAATATGTTCCATTACAAAAAGTTCGCGGGGTAATTGCTACAAATTCCCCTCCTGATTTTAGGAGTTTTGCCGTAGCAGCCATAAAACCAGTATAAAGATTGCTAGTTTCCAAACCTATGGCACGCAACAATTTACGAACCTGAGAGTGAGCATTAATTTTTAAATAAGGTGGGTTGAGGATAGCATGGGTAAATTCTGCTTTGTTTGCTCCATTCAACAAACTAGGCTGAAGCAGACTGACTGCATCTGCAATAAAATCAGTCTCACGAATTTCATAGTTGAAGGAAATGCCGACATTTTGACATACCCTCTCACATAACTCTAAAGTCTGATGTAAATATCCGATTAGGAAGGGTCAATTTCGTAGGCGACAACACGTAACTTCGAGGTGTACTTTTGATGTTGGCATACCCTTGCCACAAAAGCGGCTGATAATGAACCAATTCCCGCTCCTGCATCAAGCAAGGTTATTTCAGAATCCAGTTTATCAAACATCCCAGCCATTAATTCCGCTACTGGAGCGGGAGTCAAAAATTGACCCATTGAACTCTTTTTGTCCTTTGTTAGCTTTAAATTTGCTACTGTTCGACGGAAATCGACTTCTGCAAGTAAGTTCTTACTCGATAGTTTCGCCAAGGTGTGGAACTCTAAACTACTGGCATGGCTGATGGGATGTTCACTGTTTGTCTTCACGAGCTTGAAATGAACGGATGTCTTGATAAAACTGCTTTAAGTAGTTTGCATCTACACCAATTCCCCACAAAATTCCGATATAAACGTAAATTGTGATCGCTTTTAGTGTACCCAGCATACCACGCGACGATCTGAACCATGAACGGAAACCACTACCCGCATTGATATCTAAAATTGCATGATGGCGCTGCACTTGCGCAAAAGTGAATATGTGATCGCGGATGCATCTGCGCTGCAAGTGGCGCTTCTGTTTCTGTTAGTTGAGTAAGACGTTGGTCGAATAAGTCCATACTTAATGAATAGCACTCAGTTCAGGTAAAACCCATACTATTTCATCACATCTTCCCTCCTGCCTCCTGCCATCTACCCTATCTTTTCTCCAAAGTTTCGATAGTCAACATTTGAGGAGGAGTAGCATCGGGTGGGTAAAGAAAATCCACTTTTACCAATCGTCGTTCGCCAGGAGCCATTTTTAATTGGGTAAGTGGCTCTCCCATCTGCCCTCGTTGCTGAACTAAATGCCAATATTTAGTTCTGGGTAAGCCTTTATCGTCATTGTAGCGAATACGTACAGTACCTCGAAAAAAGACTCGTGGTTCGGGTGGTGACAAGAAGCGCAGTCCTGGTTTGCTTAATTCGTCTTCTTTAAGAGGTGTTTGAAACAGCACATTTACTGTCTGAGTAGCATCCGTATTATTGATTAACGGTAAAGAGATATTGTATTCAATGCCGTAGTTGCCGTGAGCTTCGTAAGCAGTGCCGGGATAACGCACTAAAAGTTTGGCACTTTGGTTTTGTCCGGTACCCATTTTACCTGCAAGGAGGGTACTCAAACCGTAGGAAAAAGCTTGTCCGGCTTGGGGAATCGCTAAGTATAGGCTATTGGCATCGGTAACTTGTGATCGCCAGCGAGAACCAAGGGCGACGGCTGCTACCCGACCGTAGATTTCCGGCCCTGTTAGGTTATCGGGAGGGCTGGGGGCTGGTTCGCGCGGCCCGGCGAAATCCCCATTTTCCAATAGATTCTGCCATTCTTCTAAAGAAGGCGATCGCTCACTGCCATCTTGATTTTGTTTGGCAAACATGGCAAGATTAGCCATATATACTGGCCCGTTACTGCTTAAACGCAAGAGAGTAGAGCGTCCGTTTAATGGTGGCGTCAGAGGGCGTACTGGAATGGGATGATTCATCAGCATCCGGCTCTGTTTTGGCGGAATTACCAATTGATCTGCCCATCCTTGCTGGCGTCTTCCCCGCAGCACTTCATTCATGACGCGATCGCCCGGCCCGGCGTAAATATTTCCCAAGGTATTATCTAGCATGGGAGGAAGTTTGATAAAAGGCGCATCGGGCTGACTCACATAACTGGCTGCTTGTAATATGTTTACAGTTACAGGGCGATCGCTTGGATTATAAACAATCACCCCCAAGTGAAGAGTGCGCAAATCGTCGGGAGTTTCAATTGCTCTGGCAATATGGTGAGAAAATAAATCAAACCGTCCCTGAAATGGAAAGTTGAGGTGAGCGGCTGGCACTTTTTTGCCTTGTGGGGGAAATGTGGAGAGTAAAATGCCTTCAGTCTTAACCACTTCTGGGTTATTACTATTAAACACGGGTACTGAGTCGAGTTGACCGGGTAAAGGACGTGTTTGTTGGGGGTAAAAAATTTCCTGTTGTAGTATTGCGGAAGATGGAGCTGCTTGAGCTAAAGGCAAATAGGGAATAAAGTTGAACATTAATTTAGATACTTTACTTAGATGCTTTTACAATTTCTTGAACTAGTAAAACTGATTTTACAGGTCGCTTAATCGGATTGCCTTGCCGATCTACTTTTCCATAAAAAAACTTACCTTGATAATAAAGAGAAGAGGAACTTCCCCCATCTAAATTCATTGCTTTTTCAGCACCCAAACTTTTCATCAAATTAGCCACTGCTGGTAAAGACATCCCTGAGTTAGTGGGAGAATCTGACTTTTGGGCAACCATCACCAAAATAATAGTGCGATCGCTCTTAATCCCCACAGCCGTTCTAGCATTGGGTTGGTTGCTACCAATTGCATCTCTTTTGTTGATTGGATCTACAAAGCCTTCTGGCTCTAATGTTAATTGTGGCAATAACTGGGGGCCAGCACCCAAGGCATCTATTAATTGGCAACCGGGCAGTGATTTTTCACTACGCAATACGATATCATAGCGAATATTTTGTCCGCACTGATATCGGCGGAATTCTGTACGATTAAAAATTTTATCAAGGTAAGGTTTGAGATTAGGATTATTTATGAGGCGCTCATTATTTCTAGGATTGGCTACCAGTTGCTTTTGCAGTACAACAGTTGATGTAGTTTTTTGATTTACTGGATCGAAAAAACCACCGTTTAAGATAGCTAAAGCTTTATATTGTGTTGTAAATTCTTCTAAGTGAATTAGTTTTGTTGATAATGCAGGAACGATTAAATATTTGCTATTGGGAGGAATTAAGAGAATGTGAACAATACTTTGCGGTAATATGCGCTGCTCGTACCGGATATTTTTGAGTTGTGAAGAATTTTGTATTGGTACTACCTCACTTCTGAGTCCAAACTGTTGTGATGAATTCCATGCCAACAACAGCATCATCGAAGTAATTAATTTTCCTCCCAACAAGTAGATTTTTTTCACTTACCTAACCTAAAATTTTAATATTTTTATCAATAACACGAAAAGCCAGTATTTTTAGCCTGTATAGGCAGGCTTTGCTTGTATAGCCTCACCCTTATAGGGTGTAGGCGCAAGATATGATAAATGAAGAATTTATTCTGGCTTCTGAATTCTTATTGCGATCGCTGCCGAGAGTTAATGCTCCCACGGCTGAGGCACAAGGGTTTGCACAGATATGGCGATCGCTAACTGGTCAATCGTATAAATTGAAGATGGCAACGCGTGCGTTTCAACTAGAAAGCGATCGGTTATCAACCTGTAGGTGATTGGAATAATTACAGCTTTGTGGAAAAGGCGTAATGTGGCATGAACGCAATCAGCAAAATCCTGCCCATAACTGGTTGCGTTCACTGCTGATTGAGGTATGTGAAAGTGTTTAAAAACATGGGTGAAACAGCACCGTTGTTAGGAAAAAATTAGGCAGCTAGAGTTACCAATTTAGCAGTTCCATACTTCAAGTTATGCTTAACTTAGCGCCATTCGGTCTTAGTACTATGTTATTAATCTAACTCATCAGGATTAACACCCAACTGACGCAAGCGTTCAGCTAATTGTTCATTTGTAAGTATTTGTTGATATGTAAAAATAGGAGAACAATTGTTGTTAGAACAGCAACTGTATCACATAGCATCATTAATAATTTTGTAATAGTGATTGAGTGTGGTTTTTCTCTATGCAACTGGAAGATTATTTCACAGTACTTGCACCTTATGATATCCGGCTCAAAGGAACCCGCATTGGCATTGAGACTATTTTGTACGATTACATCTATCGCGCGCGCACGGCTGAAGAAATTGCTCAAACTTATTCTTCATTGACGTTGGAACAGATTTACGCCACGATTCTTTACTATTTGCATAATCGCAAAGCAGTAGATCAGTACATGACAGATTGGATTGAGCATGGAGAAAAGATGCGGACACAACAGCGTCAGAATCCATCGCCTGCCAGATTGAGATTGCAACAGTTGAAGGCACATCAATCAGCGGTTTCCTCCTTTAATGCCCCTTAAGTATCTATTCGATGAAAATGTTGATCCTGAGTATGTGCGCCAATTGAGGCGGCAAAACCCAAATTTGGTGGTGCGAATGGTAGGAGAACCTGCAACGCCAACCAAAGGAATCCTTGATCCAGAAATTTTGGTTTGGTGTGAAGCAACAGGGTTTGTTTTGGTAACGAATAATCGGCGATCAATGCCTGTCCATTTGATGGAACATATTGCTCAATGTCGGCACATACCAGGTATTTTTATTTTAAATCCGAATTTAAGCATGGGTGAGACTCTAGAAGACTTGATATTGGTAGCTGAGGCTGCATTAGATGATGAGTACCAAGATAGAATTGAGTATTTACCCCTGACCTGGTAGTTTTATGAAACTTATGTAGCGATGTAAAAGGCCTATGTTACTTCATCAGGATTCATGCCCAACTGACGCAAGCGTTCAGCTAATTGTTCTGCACGTCGTTTCGCTTGCTCAGTTTCTTGTTTTGCTTGCTCAACTTCTTGTCGTGCAGCCACTACTTCCTCTTCCGGGATAGGAATCAATTCCCCGTCTAAGGTACACCACCGCAACCACCACCGCTCAATGTTACGAAAAGAACCTTGCCATAATCTCAAACTCAAGCCTAATTCTGGCATTAGCAATCTCTCTTCGGTAATAGTCATGGGTTCATAGTGACCGCCAACTAAGTGAAATCCCTGAAGTTCATTCGTATAGCGACTAAAAACTACATAGTAGGGAACCCGGAGAATCTGCTCATACACTTCCCATTTTGTAGGAGGTTGCCCTACTTCAGTGTTTGTTTCGCCTAAATCTTCGGCTTCTGTACCTGGAGATAACAATTCAACGACAACAAAGGGATTTACACCTTCTTGCCAAGTTACATAGCTCAAACGTAAATCTGTCCCTGCATATAATTTTGGCACTCCCACTACACCAAACCAATCGGGACGTTTGTACCGCAAGGGATGGCGAACATCGTAGTAGAGATTGAGATCGGCGGCGCTGTAAACTAGTTCGGGATTCCAATTTACAGGTAAAAAGGTTAAAAACAGTAGTAACGGTTGTAAAAAGTGAAAATCGTCTGGCAAGCCGGGTTCCTCAGGGTTCTCGCTTGGTAAATCATACATTGTCGGCAGAGTTTGCTGAGGAGGAAGCGGGGGAATAGATTGGGAAGTCATAGGCGTAAATCGGCATCTCACCCATGATGCTACATTCAATTCAGTTTAAACTGTTACTTCATCATAGTCAGATATAGTTTTTCCAAATTTCGGAGTGAAGATACACGAAACCCTATTAAACCAATCAAAAACATACATATTGCACAGATCACATATAACATTGCTATTCCCGCACCAGTGCCAGTCCCAAATATTCCTCCTAAAATACCAACAAGGCTACCTCCTTCACTAAATGCAGGTACAAACACATTATCTGCTAATGGCCCTGCAATCAAAACTGAGGCAGCTGAAGCTAATTGTAAAAGAAGCGATCGCGCTGCAAAAACCCGTCTTTGCACATTAGGAGCAACTTTTGCTAACCAAATCGCATTATCCGAACTACCACTGAGGGTAAAATCGGTTAGTTAATGCTTATATGGCACTGTTAGTGGTAATCGAGTGATGCACAGAGTGTTTAATTGATTAAGTAAATTTTCAGGAAAATAGAAATTTCATACACTTTCTAGCAAATATTTAGGAAGCTCATCTAATAATTTATTTACTCCCAAAGGGCCATATACCCACCATAAATATGGATCTACTATGTACGCTCGCTTATTTTTAACTGCGTTTAGTGAAGATAAAATACCATTAAAATGAGATGATAACTTTTCTTTGTTGCCATTTACACTCACAAAAAATAGAATGTCAGCATCATATTTATCAATAACTTCTATATTAAATAAGACAGAATCATCAGGATTTATAGGTCTATGTGGCATATCTAAACCAATGTCACTGAAAATCTGAAAGTATATGATGTCGCTTCTTTGCAATTCAAAAGTATTACCTCCCAAATATTCAATAATAGAAACTTTCGATTGAGCTAGATTATTATTCACTAATATTTTCTGTAATTCTTTAATTCGCTCTTGATATTGAAGGAGAATTTTTTCTGCTTTTTCTTCTCGACCTACTAGTTGAGCAATGAATCGAAGGTTATCCTTAAAAGAATGTCTGACTCTGTTAAATTCTATTGGTACTGTAGGGGCAATTTGTGATAACAGTGTGTAATTGTTACTATCAAAGGGGTCGTTGAATGATAAAATTAAATCCGGTTTGAGCTTAAGAATTTTCTCTAGAGAAGGTTGACCTCCATTTCCAACTATCTCAATTCCTGCAAGCTCATCAGCAGACAACCCACGAAAATTTACATTTACTTGTTTGGCAAAGGTTACTGTACCCACTGGTTTGATACCAAGAGCTAACAAGGGATCTACGATCCAGGCGTCCTCTAATGCAATAATGCGTTGCGGTTTCAAGGGAATACAAGTTTCACCTAATTTGTGTTGAATTACTCGACACTCAGAAGTGGCTAATTGTTTTTTTGAAATATCAGGTTTCTGAGTAATTGAGCTATAACAAGCTGTAATTAAAAGGAAGGAAAAAGCTACTAAAAGAAATAACTTTTTCAATCTATGCGTTGGGTTTCTCATCAAGCTCGTTTTGAGGTAGTTCACAAAATTGAACTGTGTTATGGTGTGTCATTGAATTAAAGATTAACCACAAAGCCAGTTAAAACTCCCAACTGATAGAACCAATGATTGTAAAGGGTTCGGTTCTTTGAACATACGTCCTGCTGAAGGCAAATGCGGCAGCGTCTATATCAAAGACATTACGCACATTAATCGCTGCATTAAAACCATCTCTCCGGTAATAAAGCGCTGCATCGGTACGGAAGTAATCGTCTAATTCAAAGGAATTATCCAAATCTCCTTGCCGCGCACCCACATAAAATAGCCCTAAACCAAATCCCAAACCTTTCAAATCACCCTTCTGAATCTCATAGGTTGTCCAAAGACTGACTTGATTCTCTGGCACGTTTGGCAATCGATTACCTACCGGAAAAGTTTCATCTTCAGTGATTTCTGCATTGGTATAGGCATAGGCAGCAGTGACTTTCCATCCAGGCAAAATCTCACCTGTAATATCTAACTCAATTCCTCGGCTGCGTTGCTCCCCGGTTTGAATCGAACGTACAGGATTAGTTGGATCGTCTGTGACAACAGTTGTGAGAACATTTGTCTTGGTGAGTTGGTAGGCTGCTAAGGTTGCTGAAACCCTGCCGTCTAGAAAATCGGTTTTAACACCGACTTCATACTGAGTTCCCCTCGTCGGATCAAATTTGACATCCGGATTCACATTATCAAATCCAGAGATAGGGTAAAAAGACTTAGTGTAGCTAGCATAGAGAGAAACTTCTTCGCTGGGCTGATACACTAAACCGACACGGGGGCTGAAGGCACCATCATTCTGTGTTGGAAAAACAACTACGTCTCCCCCTATATTAACATCTGCTTCAAAGTCAGTTGAAACCCAATCATAGCGACCGCCGATTAAGAATTTCAAATTATCACTGAAAGCGATCTGATCCTGGAGGTATACACCGTAGGATCGCCTCACGAAATCAAAGTCAGAGAATGTACTACGTGTCGAAAATGTAGGTGTTGGAATATTGTAATTTGGATTGCGGATATCTAAAGGAGGTAGAGGTGTATCGGCATTAATACGATCGCCAATATTACTAAAGCGGTTGAAATCAAAACCCGCTAAAATCTGATGGGAAATCGATCCGGTATTAAACTTCCCAAGCAAATCGATCTGTCCAAAATAGTTGTTTCTCTGAAATTGAGCTCTGGAAACATCGAACCCTTCCAAAAAGCGATCATCTGTGAGTGTAAAACCCGTAGCTCCATCTTCTGCAAAACTAGTCAGACTGACAGCAACATTATTCCGAATCTGCCAGCGATCGCTAAACTTGTGGTTGAGGATGTAGCCAAATTTTTGAGAGGTGGCATCGACCGACTGTAAACTAGGATAGTATGTGGCAAAGTTGCGGGGTGTTAAACTGCCATCGCTTAGAAACACAGCAGTAGAAAGACCAGCAGCAGGATCGGCAAAAAAGTGAGTGTACTCATAGTAAAGATCTAGATTTGTCCGATCTCCCAATTTAAAAGTGATTGAGGGTGCGATCGTCGTCAGTCTTGTATCGGAAAAACCTTGAAAATCACTTGAACCTTGATAGCTGGCAATAAACCGATAAAGTACCTTTTTGTCAGTATCTAAAGGCCCTGATAAATCGATGCTGGGCTGATAAAATCCGTAATTTCCTGCCTCAAACCCAAGCCTGTAATAGGGTTCACTCAGGGGCTGTTTAGTGATTGTGTTGACAATCCCACCCGGCTCCCCAGATCCAAACAAAACTGAGGCGGGGCCTTTAAGAACTTCCACTCGTTCGATCGTCCCAATGGGTGTCAGGGTGTAGAAATCACCATCTGGCAAACCATTTCGGAAATTTACAGTCCCCGAACCCGCCTGGTCAAATCCTCTGATAATTTTGAATGTAATCGGCGCACCACCATAGATTCTAGCACCACTAGCTACACCACTGACTGTTTCCAGCGCCTCAGTTACAGTTCTGACGTTGCGATCTTCTAGCACTTGTCGCGGCACTACCTGAATCGATTGAGGAATATCACGAATCGGCGTGTCAGTTCTGGTGGCAGTTGACGCATCTAACACGTTATACCCATCTTGCTCTCCGGTTACCACCAACTCAATCGGCTCATCTGGCTGTGCTGCTGGTTGTTCTGACCCCTCCCCTTCCCCTCCCCTTGGTAAGGGGAGGGGTGCCGCAGGCGGGGTGGGGTTTTGTGCCACTTCCGCAGATGTTACCTCAAAAACCAGCCCTACATTATCATCAAATAACTCAACCGTTGGCAATGCCTTCTCACCTACCACTGTCACTCGTACAGTATTGTCATCAATATTATTAACAACTATCTCAGTGATTCCCGTAATTGGTTTAGAGGAACGAAATATAAAAGCCTCTCCCGACGGTAAACGCAACTGCGCACCAGATACATCGGCAATAAAATTGTTACCACTACTGCGATTTGTGACTTGCAGTTGAGTTCCTTGAGTTGTCTCTAAAATTATTTCCACATCTTTGTTGGTAGGATTAGCTTTCACCCCTGTGATTTGTACAACACCCCCCTTCCGTCCCCCCTTGGTAAGGGGGGAAACAGGGGGGTTAGTTGGCGTGGGTGACTGTACTAGTAATCGTTGAGCACTAGTGATAGGAATTTCCAACTTACTCAGTTGGGGAATTTTAGAATCTCTCTGCTGTTGTGGAGTTGGAGAGGTGACATATGTAGATTTAGATTTATTTTCTTCATTCCCTGATTTTTCCGCCAATCCAGGCTGAATAGAAACAATACCTAAAAATCCTGAGAGACTAACTACCAACCACAAACGAATACCGACAGACAACTGCCAACCCTTCATAACAGCTCCTGAAAATAACTCCCCACGCTTGAAGCAAAATACAAAAATCCCTCAACCTGCTGAAAAAGCTGACTCAGAAAGATTTGTGTACCTGGGATTATTGAAAATAGTTTTTGTTTACTTGGTAAAGCTGAGTATATAAAAGAGCTAGCAATGGAATCTACTCACAAAGGGTATCTAATTTACTCACAAAGGGCATCACGCTATTTTATTACCTGTTAAACACTGCCTTGGTGTGATGCAGAACCGACGTTTAAAGGCAGCAGCAAAGTGTCCTGGGTTAGAATAACCAACTTGATTGGCTACTTCTGTAACGGTAATGTTTCCTTGTCGTAGTAACTTTTCTGCATACTCCATGCGTTTATCGGTTAGGTAGCCAAATACTGTTGTGCCAAAAAGTTCCGGAAATCCGCGTTTGAGGGTGCGAGGACTTACCCCTACCATCGTGGCTAATTCTAATACTGATGGGGGATTTTCTAAACGGGAGAGTAGAATTTCCCTTGCGTGATGAAGTCGGGAGATAGTTTTTGGCTTGAGGCGTGGTGGCGGCAGCCTTTTATCATCTGCAATCAGTGGAGCTAACTGTAATGCCATCCATTCCAACACCTTTCCTTGCAAATATACCTGTTTGGTGATGCCAGAAAAGGGACAGTTGATAATCTGTTGCGCGATTCCCTGAAGGGCTGGAGTCGTTTTCAGATAAAGTATCTCCTGCCAATCATTATCCCGTGCAAGCATTTTTAACTGAGGAAGTATTTCTCCATCTTCTCCAAAGAAAAAATTTGCCAACATTGAGGGTGGCATCAAAATTTGAACGCCTAAAATATGTTGAAATTTCTCAGTCTCCTCAGTCATTTGAGGTTGAATCCCACCACCAGAAATGAGTGTGTATCCTTCCCCAAATGTTCCGTAGTCGCTTTTCCTTTTTCCTGAAAGTAGAACATTAAAATGTAAGGGATGTTCGGCAACAGGTACTTGACAACGGACATCATCGTGATATTGCCAATCATCAATTGAAAGCCAGAGATTTGGATATACCTCAATCTCTCTGACACAGCCTTTGCCTAATTGTCTAGATATTTGAGAAATAGTTTCAAATTTTTCTACATTTTGCAAGCTTTGACGTTCAGCTTCTTCGTGTAGCTCATCTTGTTCTTTCAGTGTTAAAGTAATGGTCATTGCTTGTGTTACGTCACTTTGGTATCTTAAATAGATGATAAAATTTTTCAATTAAAAAGGGAATACTCATACGCGATCGCCTAGCGCACCTTCCCATGCAAATACATCCGCCTTGTGGTTTCGGGATAAACTAATGTCTGCAATTTAATTCAGCAACGCCGATTCTCAATGTTAAAGCCTAACTCTGTTACTTTCGCCGACATCGAAACTGCTGGCAAGCGTCTTGCTAGTGTTGCTCACCGTACCCCGGTTCTCACCTCAACAACCGTTAACCAACGTACCAATAGCCTAGTCTTTTTCAAGTGCGAAAATTTTCAACGCACGGGTTCTTTTAAATTTCGGGGCGCATACAATGCGCTTTTTCAACTACCAGAAGAACAAAAACAAAAAGGCGTTGTGACTTTTTCATCGGGTAATCATGCCCAAGCGATCGCCCTTTCTGGAAAATTGTTAAATATTCCCACCACCATCGTCATGCCAGATGATGCCCCCGCAGTCAAGCAAGCGGCTACTCGTGGTTACGGAGCTGAAGTCATTTTGTATAACCGTGAAAAAACAAACAGGGAAGAATTAGCCCAAACTTTAGCACAGGAAAGGGGTTTAATTATGATTCCTCCCTACGACCATCCTCATATAGTAGCGGGACAAGGTACAGCAGCCAAAGAACTAATTGAGGAAGTCGGTGAATTAGACTTACTGTTAGTGTGTTGTGGGGGTGGTGGGTTGCTTTCCGGTAGTGCGATCGCCACCAAAGCCCTATTGCCCAATTGTAAAGTGATAGGAGTAGAACCGGAATGCGCCGACGATGCTACTCGTTCCTTTCACAGCAAAACTCTGCACACTGTAAATAATCCAGATACGATCGCTGATGGTGTGCGTACTCCCAGTTTGGGTAAAATTACTTTTCCTTTGGTATTGCAATACGTAGATGATATGGTGACAGTATCTGAGGAGGCAATTATTCGCACCATGTTCTTTTTGTGGGAACGCCTAAAAATAGTTGTGGAACCGACTGGAGTCTTAGCTGTAGCGGCTTTACTAGAAGATGTGGTTAAGGCACCAAGTGCGAGAATTGGTGTGATTATTAGTGGTGGGAATGTGGATTTAATACAAGCCAGTAAATTGTTTTTCTTATGATTTACAACGGGAGGTAGCAAACTGTACCCAAATATTGGAATGGAAAGTTCTCGCTTAGTCAAAATTAGTAAATATCTCAGCAAACACCTGCGTCACCAACCCCATCGCCTTGGGATTAAACTTGCTCCTGGTGGTTGGGTTGCGGTTGATGAATTATTAGCAGCTTGTCAAGAACATCAGTTTTCTATCACTCGCGCAGAACTAAATGAAGTTGTTGCCAACAATGATAAAAAACGCTTTTCTTTTGACTCCACAGGCACTTTAATTCGTGCTAATCAAGGACATAGTATTGAAGTTGATTTGCAACTAGAACCAGTTGTTCCTCCCGATGTACTTTATCACGGCACAGGACACAAAGCTGTTGAGTCAATTCTGCAAACAGGACTTTGCAAAATGTCGCGCCATCACGTCCATTTATCAGCAGATCTGGCGACAGCAAAAATTGTGGGTGCAAGACACGGAAAACCTGTGGTGTTTGTGGTAAATGCAACAGCAATGCATGAGGCAGGTTATATTTTTTACTGTTCTGAGAATGGAGTTTGGTTGGTGGATTACGTGCCACCGGAGTATTTACAACAAATTGGCTAGTGGATGAAAAAGAGACTGTTTTCATAACACTAGCATGATCTAAAGTTAATGCAACCATAGACAGATGACAGAAGAACTAATGTGTAATTTGTTATGGTTACTCTGGTTGTAGAAAATAGTATGGTCAAAATACTTTTGAGCAATATTGCTTATTGACAAATATTGCATTATATCAATCATTGATGATATATAAAATACCCTTTACTGATATGAGTTTTTATCAAAAAAATTTAGATGATTTGCAGTAGAAGCTTTTTATTTTTAAGCAATTTTTTGGTATAGTAAACAGTTAGTAACACTCTTTAATAAATTTCTTTTTTTACGGTCACTATTTACTTGACAGAAAGTGACAATGTTCTGCTTTGAAATTTTAAAAGCGTGCATATATAATTGAGTCATCTTAGTTTTTACGACAGGCTTGACTCAGATCTACTAGAATCTCATAGCAATCAGTTGATTGCTACTGTCTGCAAACACTCTTAGTTACTTACTTTTAGCCACATCCATTGTTTTAAGTTTCAAACATAGTTGCTAATCAAGGTTTTCAGTCTACTGAATATTTAGTAGATGGACTAACGACTGTTCTTATCCAGCTTCAAGGTTCAAGAGTAATGTGCAAGCCATTAAATCCTAACTTAAACGTCAATCTCGGTTGTAATCTGAAGTGGAAGCCGGGAGATGGGCAAGAGGAATATTTCTTTACCCCTGAAAATCTTAGAAGTAGAAGCCGACAATAAGTTCTGTCAGTAAAATTTTCTCGACGCAAAAAATTTCATTTCTCATATTTCATTCTCATACTCTGAGAAGACAAGCCATCTATTTGTATTTCTTATAATGGTTTTATTCTTGGCAGAGTAAAGATTAGGGTTTTGTCTTTTATTGATAAAACCTTAATTGATGCTGCTTGTGGTTAAATTTAATTACTTCTTCATCTGTCTAAAGAATGAAATTTAAATATGGCATTACCTACCAAATATTGCTGAAATTTTTGGTACACATTTGGTAAATTAATGTTATGTTTAGAAATGTAAAATTCAGGATACGCGTTGAGCAATTTAGTTAATTGCTCTAGGTTTTTGTGATCAATTCCCAATTTCGATAAAACCCTATGTCCGCAATTTTGTCTGGGAAACAGGACTCTCTCATCGAGGAACAGTATGAAGTATCCGTGCTATTGAGAAGCGAAATAAGTTTTGAATTTCAGTCAATACTTATGTAATTACTGTTGGGCTGTATAGAATACAAAGTGCGCTCTGACTAAAAGTGTGGATTTGGATAGTCAACACGCTAGTTTCTCAATAAAATAGATAGTCCTGGTTGCCCTAGCAATGAACTTCTTTGTAAGAGCAAAGAAACTGTAGATTGAGGTTGGGAATTGCAAGTAAGTAATTTGTAACAGTAGAGATATTAGTCTCTGTAAACCCCAATTCATAACTTGGATGGGAATAAATTATTCGGTTTTCAATCACTAAGGATCAAAAAATCATGAGTATAGTTCAGGCAAAGCTAGAAGCTACTGAATCTGCTTTTCATGTTGAAGGTTACGAGAAGATTGAATATAGCCTCGTTTATGTGGATGGAGTTTTCAATCTCCAAAATCCAGAATTGGCTGAATGTTACAAAAGCTTTGGACGCTGCTTGGCTGTTGTAGATGCCAATGTTTATAAATTCTATAGCAGCAAAATGCAGGAGTATTTTCAGTATCACGGCATTGATCTGACGGTTTTTCCGATTACTATTACCGAACCAAACAAGACTATTCAATCTTTCGAGAAAATTATAGATGCTTTTGCAGAGTTCAGGCTGGTTCGCAAAGAGCCTGTACTTGTGATTGGTGGTGGACTAACTACAGATGTCGCTGGTTTTGCTTGTTCAGCTTACCGTCGCAGTTCCAATTACATTCGCATTCCTACAACTCTCATCGGTTTGATTGATGCCAGTGTGGCTATCAAGGTTGCAGTTAACCACAAGAAGCTCAAAAACCGTTTAGGTGCATATCATGCTTCTAAAAAAGTAATACTTGACTTTTCCTTCCTGCGTACCTTACCCACAGATCAAGTACGTAATGGGATGGCAGAACTAGTAAAAATTGCTGTGGTTGCAAACAAAGAAGTTTTTGAGTTATTAGAGGAGCATGGCAAAGATTTGCTGGATACCCACTTTGGGCATCTGGACGCAACAGAAGACATCAAGGAAGTAGCTCATAAACTTACCTACGAAGCAATCAAAACCATGTTGGAGTTGGAAGTTCCCAACTTGCATGAATTAGATCTTGATCGGGTGATTGCTTACGGTCATACTTGGAGTCCAACCTTAGAACTTGCACCCCGCGTACCTATCTTCCACGGTCATGCAGTCAATATAGATATGGCTTTATCTGCTACGATCGCTGCCAAAAGAGATTATATCACAATCCAAGAACGCGATCGCATCCTGGGATTGATGAGCCGTCTAGGACTTGCTCTCGATCATCCCCTCCTAGATGAAGAATTGCTGTGGCGTGCTACCCAATCCATTACCTTAACAAGAGATGGCAAGCAACGTGCTGCTATGCCCAAACCGATTGGTTCTTGCTTCTTTGTCAATGACTTGACTCGTGAAGAATTAGCCATAGCTTTGGCTGAACACAGACAACTGTGTGCAACCTATCCCCGTGGTGGTGATGGTATAGATGTATATCCAGTTAACTATCAGCCAGAGCCAGAACTTGTGGGAAGTGAAAAATAATGACTAATGTTGTAGAAAAACCTACCGCCAGACCTGTAACACCTGTAGGAATTCTGGCACAGCAGTTAGAAAGCATAGTCAAGAAACTCGATCAACTTCCAGACTTGCCTGCTGATCTCAAAGAAAACCTCAATCAGGCATGGCTTTTGGCAGCAGGCTTAGATCCATACTTAGAAAAATATACCACCGATGAATCACCTGCTCTGGCTGCCTTAGCAAAGAAAACTGCCCATGAAGCCTGGACGCAACGCTTCAGCGAAGGAGCAACAGTACGTCCGCTAGAACAGGAAATGCTCTCTGGACATGTGGAAGGGCAAACCCTAAAAATGTTTCTTCACATGACGAAAGCTAAAAGAGTGCTAGAAATCGGTATGTTTACTGGTTATTCTGCACTAGCGATGGCAGAAGCACTACCAAGCGATGGAGAACTGGTAGCTTGTGAGGTTGATCCGTATACAGCAGAGTTTGCTCAAGCAGCCTTTAGTCAATCTTCCCACGGGAGTAAAATCCGTGTAGAATTGGGTGCAGCACTGGAAACTTTAAATAGATTGGCTGCGGCTGGAGAGACATTTGACTTTGTGTTCATAGACGCTGATAAGCGGGAATACGTGGAGTATTTTCATAGCTTGTTGGATAAGAATTTGTTAGCTCCAGAAGGATTTATCTGCGTAGACAACACTCTTCTGCAAGGACAGGTATATCTTCCTGCAACAGAACATACTCCTAACGGTGCAGCAATTGCCGAATTTAACCGCGTTGTTGCTGCTGACTCTCGTGTCGAACAAGTGCTATTGCCTTTGCGTGATGGCTTAACGATTATTCGGCGCTTAAGAGCCTAGTCCATAAACTTGCTTTCAGCCTCACACGCCTATGGCACAATCGATTTCTTTTACCGAATCTCAATCCACAGTCCAACCTTTAGCGGTAGAGGGCAAAATCAATGTCCTTCTCAAGAATCTTGGCACCTTGACATTGCTCTTACTGGCATTGCCAATCAACGCTACCATCGTTCTGGTATCTTTACTGTGGAATACGCTGACTAGTTTGTTCCAAAAAGAACGAATAATTACTACCGATAGCAAGAATATCCTGATTAGTGGTGCCAAGATGACCAAAGCATTACAACTCGCCAGGTTATTCCATGCGGCTGGACATCGAGTTGTACTCCTAGAAACCCACAAGTACTGGTTATCAGGTCATCGTTTTTCCAAAGCTGTGGACAATTTTTATACCACTTCTGTACCACAGCAAGATCCCCAAGCCTATACTCAGGCTTTGATAGACATCATTGAGAAAGAAAATATTGATGTCTACATTCCAGTCACAAGTCCAATTGCCAGTTACTACGACTCACTGGCTAAACCAGCATTATCCCAATACTGCGAAGTTTTCCACTTCGATGCAGCCGTTACCCAAATGCTGGATGATAAATTTGCCTTCAGCGAGAAAGCGCGATCGCTTGGGTTATCGGTTCCCAAATCTTTCAAAATTACCTCTCCTGAACAAGTCCTAAATTTCGACTTTTCCCAGGAAGCTCGTAAATACATCCTCAAGAGTATTCCTTACGACTCGGTGAGACGTTTAGATTTAACCAAACTTCCCTGCGACACACCTGAAGAGACAGAGGCATTCGTCAGAAGTTTGCCAATCAGTGCCGAGAAGCCTTGGATTATGCAAGAGTTTATTCCTGGCAAAGAATTTTGCACTCATAGCACAGTTCGGGATGGAGAAATTAGATTGCACTGTTGTTGTGAATCTTCAGCTTTTCAAGTCAATTACGAACACATAGATCACCCCCAAATTAGTGAATGGATTGCACGATTTGTCAAAGGGTTGGGAATTACCGGACAAATCTCCTTTGACTTCATCCAAGCGGAAGACGGTAGTGTTTACGCGATTGAATGTAATCCCCGCACTCATTCTGCAATTACCACATTTCACGATCACCCAGGAGTTGCAGAAGCCTATCTTGGCAAAGAAGTAATGACAGAACCCTTGCAACCACTGTTAAGTAGTAAACCGACTTACTGGCTGTATCACGAAGTTTGGCGATTGACTGGTATTCGTTCCTTAGCACAATTACAAACTTGGATTCGGAATATATTGCGAGGTACTGATGCTATCTACAAACTGGACGATCCATTGCCATTTTTGATGTTGCATCACTGGCAAATTCCCTTGTTATTAATTAACAATTTGTGGCGGCTGAAGGGCTGGACGAGGATAGATTTCAACATTGGTAAACTTGTGGAATTAGGAGGAGATTAAACATAGGTTTGTAGTCAGCGCTTAAGCGCTACTACGAACTATATATTGATTTGTGTTTTATTAAAGTCTTTGTGGTTATTAAAAAACCGCAAAGACACATTAGACTGACTTGCGACTTTGTACAGACTAGAAATAAAAGCTTTTGCGTATGCAGACTACAGAAATAAATTTAGTATCTTCTACAGATTCAATCAAAGAATTTCCCCTTTCTGAAACACAGCGCAAAGCTTGGTTTTTGTATAAGTTAGAACCACAAAGTTGTATAGATAAAATAACTTTTGCAATTCATTGGCGGCAGCAGGTAGATGTTGAGTGTCTCCAGCAGGCATTTGAAAAACTTATTGAGCGTCATCCGTCTTTGCATACTGCTTATATAGATAAGCAAGGTGAATTAGTACAACAGGTACTTGCTACCACAACCGCCGAGATAAATTTTGTTGATGCTTCAAACTGGGGTGAAGATAAATTAGAAGAAAAAATATTAGAGTCTAGCCAACATCCTTTTGATTTAGCAGTCGGTTCGGTTATGCGAATGAGTTTATTTCGTCGCACGCCGACAAATCACGTCCTATTGCTGGTAGTACATTGTATTGCCTGTGATCAATGGGGATTATTATTACTTTTAGATGAACTTTTCACTTTATATCATCAACTAAAAAGCAATATAGCTATCAGCTTGTCATCCCTGAGCAGTTCCTATCAAGATTATGTACAGCAAGAAATCAATCTGCTTAATAGTTCCGAAGGCAAGCACCTTTGGCATTACTGGCAACAACGTTTGACAGGAGAATTACCTACTCTTGAACTGCCAAGTGCGCGATCGCGATCGCCGATCAGAAGTTATAAAGGTGCGTGCTATAAATTTAGTATTTCTCCAGAAATTACTGACAAACTAAAGTATTTTGCCACTACAGAAGACGTTGATTTATCAACTGTTGTGCTGGTTGCATTTCAGATAATACTACATCGTTATACGGCGACGGAAGATATCCTGGTAGGTTTATTAACCCAAAGATATCAATCTGAATTTAAAAATGTAGTTGGTAATTTTGCTAATTCAGCAGTTGTAAGGACGCATATTTCAGGTGATGTGAGTTTCCAACAATATCTTAGCCAAGTACAATTTACCGTAGCAGAAACTATTTCTCATCAACCATATCCATTTCCTCTTTTAGTTAGGCAACTCCAACTTAATTCTCAATTAAGTCATCCTCCCATTTGTCAGGTGGGATTTGCTTATCACAATTTGCATGAATTGAAAATTATTTCTAAGTTATTTGATGAAAATAATAGAGAATTAGAGTATTTTGAAATTCCTCAGCAAAGAACAGAATTCGATTTAAGTTTAGAAATACTAGAATCTCAAAAATCGCTGATTTGTTTCCTGCACTACAATACTGACTTGCTAGATGTAGATACTATTGCCCGCGCTGGCGAACACTTACAAAATTTATTAGTAGCAATCATAGCTAATCCTCAAGAGTCGGTTGCTCGACTGCCATTATTAAGCGATCGCGAAAAACATCAATTACTCGTAGAGTGGAATTCCACAGTTAGAGATTACGATTTGTCGCGATGTCTGCATGAATTATTTGAGGCTCAAGTAGAAAAAACTCCAGAGGCGATTGCTGTTACTTTTGAAGAAGAGCAACTTACATACCAGGAACTAAATGCTAGAGCAAACCAACTAGCACATTACTTGCAAAATCTCGGAGTCAAACCAGAGGTACTGGTAGGTATTTGTGTGGAACGCTCTGTAGAGATGGTAGTCGGGCTTTTAGGTATTCTCAAAGCAGGTGGAGCCTATGTACCAATAGATCCAGAGTATCCTCCAGAGCGTCTGGCTTATATATTGGCTGATTCTCAAGTAAGTGTATTGTTAACTCAACAGAAATTACTGGCTCTACTACCTAACCATCAAGCACAAATTGTCTGTTTAAATCAAGACAGAGAGAAAACTTCTCGGAAACAAAATACCAACCCAATCAGTGATGTCAAACCTGATAACTTAGCATATGTAATTTACACTTCTGGCTCTACTGGCAAACCCAAGGGTGCAATGAATACCCATCGGGGAATTTGCAATCGTTTGTTGTGGATGCAACAAGCATATCAACTAGCTTCTACAGACACAATACTGCAAAAAACTCCATTTAGTTTTGACGTTTCCGTTTGGGAGTTCTTTTGGACTTTGTTAAATGGCGCACGTTTAGTAGTTGCAAAACCAGGAGGGCATCGAGATAGCACTTACTTGGTTAAGCTGATTATTCAAGAGCAAATTACCACCGTCCATTTTGTCCCTTCAATGTTGCAGGTGTTTCTAGACAGCCGTGATGTGAAACAATGCAGCAGCCTCAAACGAGTTATATGTAGCGGTGAAGCCTTGCCATTGGATTTGCAAGCAAGATTTTTCCAGTGTTTGCAATGTAAATTATATAATCTTTACGGCCCTACAGAGGCAGCGATCGATGTTACTGCTTGGCAGTGTCAAAAAGAGAGTAATCTAAAAACTGTACCTATTGGTCGTTCTATTGCCAATACGCAGATTTACATTCTCGATTCTCATTTCCAACCAGCACCTATTGGTGTTGTTGGCGAATTGCACATTGGGGGGGTTCAAGTTGCAAGAGGTTACCTCAATCGTCCAGATTTAACTCAGGAAAAATTTATTGCCAATCCATTTGACAAGGTAAAAGAGAGTCGTTTGTATAAAACAGGAGACTTGGCTCGTTACTTAAGCGATGGCAACATAGAATATATTGGCAGAACTGACTATCAAGTAAAAATTCGTGGTTTACGAATAGAACTAGGGGAAATTGAAAACGCTTTATCCCAGCATTGCCAAGTACGGGCAGCAGTAGTAATTGTTCGATGCGATCGCCCAGGTGATCAACAACTTGTAGCTTATATCACGACTGAACAAGAAAAACCTACTCCTAAAAGCCTGCGTGAATTCCTCAAACAGAAGCTACCAGACTACATGGTGCCAGTGGCTTTTGTCATTCTCGAAGCGTTGCCCTTGACTCCTAGTGGCAAACTAGATCGTCGTGCCTTGCCAAAACCAAATCTTTTCAGCTCTAGCCAAAATCAAGATTCTGTACTGCCATGTAATGATACTGAAAGGGAACTAGCAAAAATTTGGTTAGATATTGTAGGTGTTCAATCAGTAGGTGTTCGAGATAATTTCTTTGAAATTGGTGGTACTTCTCTATCAGCTATTTATTTAATAGCTGCTATTGAGCAGCAATTTGGTAAAGAATTGTCCTTATCTACGCTTTTGACTAATCCGACAATAGAGGAATTAGCCAAGGTTCTACATTTGAGTTCCGAGCAAACTGATAACTCGCCCCTAATTCCCATCCAGCCAAAAGGAAATAAACAACCATTCTTCTGTGTGCATCCTGCGGGTGGACACGTTCTGTGTTATTTCAATCTGGCACGTTATTTAGGTACAGATCAACCCTTTTACGGGTTGCAAGCTCAAGGTTTCAATGAGAATGAAGAATCTTTGACGCGAGTCGAGGATATGGCAAGTCTTTATGTAGAAGCCATCCGTAAATTTCAACCTTATGGCCCTTATCAAATTGGTGGTTGGTCATTTGGGGGCATTGTAGCATACGAAATTGCCCAGCAGTTGCATAAACAAGGACAGGAAGTATCTTTGTTAGCAATACTAGATTCTTATGTACCGATTATTCTCGATCCAAACAAAAAGATTGACAACAAGTACTTGGTAGGAGTACTTTCCAGAGTATTTGGTGGAATGTTTGGGCAAGATAATCTTGTTACACCTCAAGAAATACAACATTTGAGTGTTGATGAACGACTGGATTACATTGTTGAAAAAGCAAGAAAAGCCAAGATATTTCCACCAGGAGTTGAACGCAGTAAAAATCGCCGGATTCTTGATGTATTGGTTGGTACTCTCAAAGCTACTTATTCCTATGTACGACAGCCGTACCCAGGAAAAGTTACTGTCTTCCGTGCGAGTGAGAAACATATCATGGCTCCCGATCCAACTTTAGTGTGGGTGGAATTATTATCGGTAATGGCAGCAAAGGATATTAAAGTTGTCAACGTTCCGGGAAACCATTACACATTTATATTGGAGCCTCATGTCAAAGCTCTTGCAGAACGTTTGAAAAGTTACCTAAGTAGTTCTTCCCAAAACCTTGAAAGTGATTCGGTTTTCCTTTGACGCCATTTTCAGGTGATACTATTTCATCAAAAAATCCGATGCAAATACAGACTGTGTAGAGACGCCATATATCCCGTCTCTACACTTGAACTCGTAAACCAAAGTAAGTAAGAACAAGTTCGCTTGCACCATTATTAATTACTTCGTGCATTTCTCCTGGTTCTACAGCTATGCAGTTTCCTGGATGGAGGGGATATTCTTTACCGTCAATGCGAATTATTCCCGAACCAGCTTCGACAAAAAATACTTCATGCATATTGTCATGCGCGTGTGCTGGGGCAATTTGTCCGGGTGCAAAACGCGCTTGCGAAAAGTTAGTCAAACCAGGTAAGTCTCCAAACCGTAGCATCACCTTTTTCTTGATTGCTGGGTTATGGGAAACTGGCTCTTCTAGAATCTCGTGAACAGAAGTAAATTTCATTCTGGTTTTAAATCGTTAGAAATTTCCACAATACCCATAGTTCCATCGATTCTTACTTTTTGATCATCCTGTAATATATATGTAGCATTATGTACATCCATAACCGCAGGAATACCATATTCCCGTGCTAAGATGGCTCCATGAGAAAGCCTTCCTCCAGCCTCCGCAATCAATCCTTTAGCTCTGACAAGTAAAGGCGCCCAACCAGAGTCTGTGTAAGGCACGACTAAAATAGTTTCCCGATCAATTTCTGGTAGAGCTTGGAAATTACGCAACACTTTTACCCGTCCTACTGTTCTTCCGGGGCTGGCGGGAATGCCTCGCAATGTCTGATCGCTAGATAAAGAGATTTGGGAAGGTAAAGCCGGGGGAGTATTGCCATAAACTAAAAGAGGTACTGGATTAATTTGGCTATATTGCGCAAAGAGCGATCGCCTAGTTGCGATGATCTCTGGTAAAAGTTCAATTAATTTGGTATCAGAACCTTCAACCAAACGCCGTACTTCTTCAAACTCTAGAAAAAAAATATCGCCACTTTCTTGAAGGATGCCAGAGCGTAACCAAACCTTCTCTAAGGCTACAAACGCCCAACGCAAATGAGCTAATAGCTTAGAATAAACCTCCGTCACTCGTCCTTTTAAATCGACGCGTTGCTGGAGAAAATCTCTTGTTCTTTTAGGTTGGCTTGTTTGCAATCTTGGTGGATCGTCTCCCTGCATTAACTGTACGAATAACTGTTTTACAGCTTTGGGTTCTTCCTTCCAAGTCGGAACGGCAATATCTGTTCCCACTTCGCTCAAATAACCGTAACGCTGTAATAATTTGTCATACTCGATCAGAATTGTTTGTCCTTCTGGGGAACGAGCCATCTCCTCAAACACATGATCGGGATTTAAATTCGGAAATTTGTGTTTGGCTGTAGCAGCTAATTCATGTAGCGATCGCAAAGCAGTGACTTCTGGTGTGAGGCTATTATCAATCTCAGCGTCCTTAACTTTAAAAATAGCCTGACGCACAGCTGCACTTAATGGAGCCATGATGCTGTAATACGTTGCATTCTGCAATAGTTCCAAAATATAATCGATTCTGGCTAGCAGCTGCGAAGGCTCCAACTCCTCTGATGATTCTTGAGATAACTGAGATAAACCAGGAGCAAGCCGCTTGCGGAAATCGCGCTTAAAGTCTCTTTCTAGAAATAACTCCCGCATCAGCAACTTTGTAAGTCCAGGCAAATTCTGTAATGTGGTAGTAAATGGCGGTTTGCTTAACTTTGCTCCTCTGGTTAAAAATTCTAGACTTTCTGGTGGTAAACCCATGCGTCGAAAAATTTGTCCTAAAAGCGTCGCATTGAAGTAAGCACGAGCATAATGTAGTGTTGCTGTTTCATTAAAATCCAATCCCAAGGCACGCTCACCCAACACCAAAGCGAAAATTCCTCCCCAAACTCCACAAGTTAAAGGACGGTTTATCGACCAAGTTAGGGGGCGAATTAGTCCGGGAATTACTTCTGCGGCTATTTTACGCGTCCAAATCGGCAGCAGGGTACTAATAGGACGAGTTTGTAGTACCCAAAGCGTTTGTCCGTCGTAACTCCATTCGATATCTTGGGGAATGCCGTAATAACGATCTTCTAAACGTCGAGCTAAGTATGCAACTTGCTTGATTAATATTTGGGGTACGCGTCCTTTTCCCTCTAGTTGAATCAAGGCTAAATTTTCTGTATCAACAACAAAAGCGCGATATTGCTCTGGTGTAAATTTTCCCGATACTACTTGGGCAGCGCTTCCCGGCAAAGCTTCAATTACCACTACATCTTGTTCTTGAGTTATGGGATCGCGGCTGAATGCTACTCCAGAAAACACACTTTGAACTTGTTGCTGAATTAGCACTGCCATTGCTGCTTCTTTGAGATTGCGATCGCGTCGATATTGTACTGCCCCAGAACGATCATAAGAAGACCGAACTTGAGCGATCGCTTGTTGTAAGCCTTCTTTTGTCGTCACATTTAAAACAGTTTCGTATTGCCCTGCGCCCGATGCTTGTTCCGAATCTTCTCCAATGGCAGAAGAACGAACCACCAAAGGGCTTAATTCTGATGGTTGCAAAAAGTCAATCAACACTTCGGGATCATCATAGGGAAGAAGCATCCACCCTTTAGGAACAGGATAGCCCCACCGTTGAAGTTGAGATAATCTTGCTGCTTTATATCCCACCACAGCAGCATCTAAATCATCGTCTAGAGAAAGAATATCTCGGTTGCCACGAAAAAACTGGAATGCTTTTTGTGACTCTGGTTGTGCCTGTTGAACTGGCAGATCTAAATCATCGGGGATTTGTTTATAAATCCAGCCGAGTAAAGCTGCAAGAGCAATAGCTGCAAAAATTCGGAATGGATCTTCTACGTGCAAAATTCCCACAATAATCGGAAACAGAATCAAAATTCCATATTTTGCAAGTAGTCGGTTACGCAAAATCGTAAAGCTGATGCCTGCTACCAACATCACAAATGCTGCTGTAAGGGGATCGTGTACCAAAAATCCCCAAACTACGTTTGTGGTGCCTGCTCCTCTACCCATCAAGTATCGTCCCATGACAAGGGCAATTAAGGCTATTAACTCCCAAGCCGATCCATCTGGGAAAAAAACACGAGCGATTAAAACTGCGGCAATTCCCTTTAGCGCTTCTGACAAGACTGCCAAAATTCCTAGCAGCGTGCCACCGTGGTAGAAAGCAGACGAGACTCCGATATTACCAGTACCAACCTGTGCTAATTGTAGCCCTTTAAGGGCTTGGATTATCCAAGCAATTAGCGGTAATGCACCCAAGAGGGGGCAGACAATTAAGATAACAAAGACACCCCAAAGTTCAGACATTTTGAATCTTGGATTTTTTAGATATATTTTTCTATAACTGTCTTGATGTTACCTGTGATTTGACGATGTAATGTTGCTTTTATCCAAGCCATTTTAGGGTAATACAGTTTATCTACTGTAATTTCTGTATATTGCGATACTAGATAGAGTATTTATCGCTCTTTGATGTCAATCAGCTCAAGTCTGCATTATGGGCAAAAAGTTTTTTAATCGCTTGGATCAGTTCAAAATTGTGGGTAAGAGAACTAACTATCAGGTTTTTTGAGCTAGGGATGCTATTTTGAGGCTAAAAATTCTTTTATTTAAAATTGCACTCATACTAAATTGCCATGAAAGTATTGTTTCAAAGCTCTGGAATAGCCTATTAATCGTGGTTTAAATCCAAAATCCGTCTTGAAAAGTTTTGAGCCTCCTTGTGGAGGAGCAACGCTTTCGGAGGAAACCTCCCTCCGGGTACTCTAACGAGAACCCGCTTCGCGTGTACGCAGTCGCCACAAGTCGGGGAACCCTTACTTTCGCTTATCCACTACTCTGCGAGAAGCCGGACTACGTCCGTCTACGTGTCTACGCCAGTCGCCTGTGGAGGAGGACAGTCCGTTGCGGAGGTTCGCCCCGTTGTAGGAACTGTCCGTTGGAAACCCTACCAAGAGCGCTGGTTCACCACCGCAGTGGCTCCAAAATCCACACATTGGTATCAGAGATAGCTTTGCGGTTCCTCATAACATTAGTAAGGGCGCTTTTAGTATATTGCGCCCACACTCAAACTAATTCTAAATTTTTGCCCTTTCTAGGTGATACACAAAACTATAAGTAGGTGGACATGAATGAAATGTAAAATGCCGATTTTAGACAATGGTGAGCACCTCTTTGCGTCTACTGCCATATGCCTTCTACTTATTGTTTCTCCACCCCAATAGAGGCTTCTGTTTAATTTACTGCATAAGCTGCTTGCAGCGCCCAGATAATTAAAGCCGTAATTGCTCCCAACAGCACTACCGTGGAAATAGTGACTGCTTTTGGGGTATCTGCGCCCTCAAACTTCATGATTCCTCGGTTTAAGTCAGACATAGCTTTGTAATCCTCCTTTGTTACAGTCCTAGTCTGTCCGTTTCGATTTTAGTCCTTTCATTCGCAACTAAGCGAAATTTTCACTATCATTTTCTTTAAGCTTTGCAAAGTTGGCTAGGAACTAGGGGCGCTTGAACAGGAGGGGGGAAATCTTTCAAAAGCTCCCACTCTCCCCAATTCCCCTTACGCTGGAGAAGTATTCACTTCCAGCCAGTAGTCTACAAATGCCTGAACAATCTTGCGAAGCTCTTGAGCATCCATTGGCTTGATGAGATAGCCATTTGCACCTTTTTCATAGCAGAATTCCACATCTTTGGGATTAGAAGATGTAGTAAAGACAACAATGGGGATTTCCTTAAAACTAGTATCTTGCTTTAACCTCTCTAAAACATTACGTCCATCAATTCCCGGCAAATTCAGATCGAGTAGAATTACAGAAGGTCGTGGTGCTAAATCAGGGTTTTGATAATTACCCTCTTGATAAAGGAAGTCGAAAACTTCGTCTCCACTACTGCAACGATAAATTGGGTTTTGAACAGCCATCCGCCGCATCAAGCGTTGCAGCATCTTAAAATCCTCATTGCTGTCCTCAACAACAAGCAGTGATTCTTTAAGTTTTGTTGCCATTAGTTGTCTTCAGTTTTAAATTTTGGTAATTAAAAAGGTTTTTGTTATGTATATTAAACTATTCCAGCGTAAAGTAAAATGTCGAGCCTTCACCTAGTGTAGATTCAACCCAGATTCGACCACCATGACGCTCTATAATCTTCTTGCCAATGGCTAACCCCGCACCAGTGCCACCACCGTACTTTTCTTGAGAATGGAGCCGCTTGAAGAGTTTGAAAATAGTTTCTAGGTGATGCTGTTGAATTCCAATGCCGTTATCCTTGATGTAGAAAGTAATTGGGGATTGGGGATCGGGGATTAGGTATTGGGTATTGGGTAGAGAAGCTATTAATCGCGTCTGTACAATTTCTCCCCTGCTCCCCTGCTTTTTCCCAGTCTCCAGTACCCAATCGCCAGTCCCTTCTTCATCCACGTAGCCAATCTCAACCCATTTTTCTGTCCTATCATTGTATTTAAATGCATTGCCGATTAAGTTGCTAAAAACTTCGCTAACAAGAACTGGATCGCATTTAACTGTTGGCAAAGGTCGAGGAATACGAATATCAAAATTAGCTTGCTGCTGACTAGCATAAAAAACATTGATAACTTCGTTGAGTAATTGAGTCAGGTTAGTCGCTTGCAAATGTAGTTCCGCTTTTCCTAACTGCGACAACCGCAGCAAAGTATTAATGAGAGCTTCCATCCGCACTGATAAGGATACAATAGTCTGTATATACTCAATTCCCTCTTCATCTAACACACAGGCGTAATCTTCTAGTAGAATTGTTGAGTAATTATAGATACCCCGTAATGGTTCCTTGAGATCGTGGGAAGAAGCATAAGCAAAGGAGGCTAGTTCTTGGTTGCTCCGCTCTAATTCCAGATTGAGCTTGGCTAACTCTTCTGCCTTTTTGAGAACAATACCAACAATTGCATTCCTTAAAGCAAAGGCACTATCAATTTCAGATGATTTCCAAGGTTCTGAAGTGAATATAACTGTTTGCTGCCATTTTTCAAAAGATTGGCGAGGACAAAGGGTTATACTGCCATCTGCTTCAAGTTTGATGGATTCGTTTGGATTTCCTGCCCAGTTTACTGTACGTAGAACTTCGGGACGAAACCAAAGAATATAATACTGCTTGAGTTGAGAAATTTGCAGTAGCAGCAAGCCACTGGCTGTATCTTTGAATGTTTTAGCCTTAGGGTAAAGCTTTGGCAGAGAATCGGTGTAATATATGTTCTCCCTAACTTGGGTGTTTGCCCAATTAATTAGCTCCCAAACATCCTTCACCTCAGGTGTGGAACCAACCAGTGTAATTTCGCCATCCAGGCAAATTGCTGCTCCTTTTGCACCAACCAGATCGAGTAAGCGAGGTTCAGGCTGAACTAGTGCATCTATGAAGTCGTCTGCTTGGGAGATTGATTCTATGACTTCAGAGCGCAGTGATTCAAGTTTGGCTTGATAATCCACTTCTTCTTGAATCACTTTATTGGCTAACTCTGACGATATGAACTGTCCCAAAAATTCGCAAGCACTCCGCACCTCACTTGTAATCTTTTTTGGTGTTTGATGATGGCAAGAAATTAATCCCCACAGCTTTTCATTTTTGATGAGTGAAATCACGATAATGGCTGCTGTACCCATATTCTGATGGAACTCGACACAGCAGGGATGAACACTTCTAAGTACAGATAAACTTAAATCAAGTGTAAGAGGATGATTTTTGTTGTTCTCAATCGAAACTAACTCGATCGCTTGAGCTTTTAAATTGGGAACTACCCTGACTAAGCTGCGTTTGTATAACTCCCTTGCCTGTTCTGGAATATCTGTTGCAGGATAGTGGAGTCCCAAATAGGCTGATAACTCCTCTTGTTTGGCTTCGGCAATTACCTCTCCTGCTCCATGCTGATCGAATTGATAAACCATTACTCGATCAAAGGTAGTAATTTTCTTGATATTTTGTGCCGATAGCTGTAAAAATTCTTTCAGATTTGATGTTCGTTTGAGTTTAGCGATCGCCTCTCTGACTAAGTTATGGACATTTTCAAAACTCAGTGCCACAGAAGACTCTGTGAATTCTAACTCCAAAATGACGCTATTTTTGGTTCGATGTATAAATCCGTCAAAACATTGCTCGCCTCCATTCCTGTGGATGAACAATTTTAGGTAATTGACACCACCAATATCTTCCAGCAAATGCTGTCTGATCGCTTCAAGTTGTGTAGTATCAAACAGAACGCTCAAAGGTTGAGCTAGTAAATCCTGAGGTTTTCTACCTAAATGAATTTGGGTATTATTGCTAACTTGCAGGATTTGCAGTTCCGGCTCGCTGAGTGCCAGTAACACGCCATGAGACTGGATCGAGCCTGGGGTATAAAGTGATTTGTAATCGTGATCGGTTGTAAACAACTCCAAAAATTAGACTTTCAAAATTTTCAAAAAAGTTTATTTTATGTTGGATTTCTAAATTTGTTTGTTAGCAAAAGCCATAAACCAAAGCAAATTTTTCTATATTTTAAAATTTTTTAATACTTTTTTGCTCGTGATCGCTTATACAATTTTGATTTTAGATTGGAAATCGCCTTGGTGTATCCGAGTTGGGTGAATTTATCTGCCCTTAATCATTTTTTAAATTGGTATTAATTCAATATTCACCAGTACATAGGGAATTTGGGAATTTTACCCAGTATACAGGTGCGAGTGTAGGGCGATCGCACCTGCAAATCAGGTGATTCATACCAAATTGCGAGCGGGAGTCTTGTTTCAAAATTCTGGACTAGCCTATTTGTGTACCCGAAATAGAAAATTTACTCCAAACACAATTGCTCATAGCGTTTACCAGCAATATCCCAAGTAAACTCAGCTTCTACCAACTGTCTGCCATTGCGAGATAATTCTTCTCGTAGCTGTGCGTTAGTAAATAAGTGGTTAATGGCATTAACATACTCCGTTGGATAATTTGCTCGTAAGGCTGTAAGTAATACATTTGCACCATCTACAGCTAATCCTTCTAAGCCGCGATCGCTTGCTACTATTGGCACACCAGCTGCCATTGCCTCTAAAGTTTTATTTTTAATCCCAAATCCTGTCCGCATCGGTACAACGCAAACAGTTGCTTTGTGCAAGTACTCTGCGATGAAAGGAACTTTACCGGTGACAATCACTCCTGGTTTTTCTTGTAGTGCTAAAACTTCTGGTGCTGGGCGAGAACCAACAATCTCGAAAGTTGCATCTGGATAACGTGCTTGAATTTTTGGCAAAACTTCATTGCAAAAAAAGCACACAGCATCAATATTTGCCAAATTATCCATTGCACCGATAAAAATTAAGCGATGTCCCCCCGGATCGTTGCTGCGATAGGGAAATGACTCTAAATCTACCCCATTGGGAATGACTGCAATTTCCTTGTTGGGGTTGAGTTCTTGCAGTTGAATTTTGTCCTCTTGTGTTGTCACGGCGATCGCCGAAAATTTTGAGCAGTAATTTTGCTCGTAGCGTCGCAGAAGCGGCAAATTAACTTTATCCCTGACAGGGTTAGTGGAAGTGCCTGTTTCTAGTTGATTGCGACAGGTGCAGTAGATAGAACTATGCACATTAACTAATGTTCGCACTTGTTTTTGGAAATGGGGTCTAACATAAATTTCATTAACGCTGTGCTCGCAAGTAATGACATCACATTTTCCTGCCTCTACAAAATTATCAATCCAGTTCTGCATCTCGGCTGAGTAACGATTTAAGACATTAGGCGGCACCCCATCTTGCAAAAATAAATTGAAACGCTGGAGTTTTTGGAGCATTCCTTTCTGACTTCCCAAATCTGGAGGGCGCTCAAAAATAACTAGACGATCTACCCTATTTTGTAACTCAGCTATTTCTGTGTCTGTGACATGAGCTTCCCGTTGAGTTACAAGCGTGATTGCATGGCGCTGACTAAGATATTTGAGTAAATTAAAAGTTCGCACTTGAGTTCCCCCTTGTGTGGGCGGATAGGGGAAGGTAGAAGACAGCATCAAAATGTTCATAAACGCAATTATTTGGGAATAATCTTAATAAGTACAGCAATGTATATAGAATGACTTTTGCTACAGTATATGCCAGCAACCGTCTATCTAGTAAGAATTGAAATATTTATAATCGCATATTCAACGGTTTTTTAATATTTACACCATTTTTTTAAATTATTTATATGCCAAAAATTAGTATTTGCATTCCTACTTTTAATCGAATTAAACTGCTTTCTGAAGCTATTCAAAGTGTATTGCAACAGTCTTATCAGGATTTTGAAATCATTGTTTGTGATGATGGTTCGCAGGATGGTACACCTAAATTAATCTCGCAATATACAGATAAACGTATTAGATATATTCGTCATTCGCAACATATTGGTAAAAGTAATAATATGCGCTCTGGCTTTAAAGCAGCAACAAGCGAATATTTTGTTAAATTTGATGACGACGACAGGTTAACCCCAAATTTTCTTGAGCGTACTGCCATTGTTCTAGAGCGTGACTCTAAAGTTGATTTTGTCAGTACCGATCACTGGATTATAGATATTAACAGTGTTCGAGATGATGCCAAAACTCAAGAAAATTCTCGACGTTGGGGTAGAGTTAATTTACCAGAAGGTGTGGTGAAGAACTTATTAGAAGTTGTATTTATTCAACAAAGTTTCCAAATAGGCGCAACTTTATTTCGTCGCAGCAGCCTTGAAGAAGTAGGGTTTATGCGTTCTAATTGGCAAAATTGTGAAGATAATGATTTATTTGTGCGGCTAGCTTTGGCGGGTAAAAATGGTTATTATTTACCAGAATTATTAATGGAATATCGCGTACATTCAGAACAAAAAGGACTGGATCGAGCAATTGCTTATTTAACTGATAAGTTGCGGTATTTGGATAGTTATAACTTTGAGTCTGAAAAATTGGAGTGTATCAGGCGAAAGCGGCTTGCAGAAACGCGGTTATTATTGGGGTTGCGCTTGCTGGAAAAGGGAGAAACACACAAAGGAAGGGAGTTTATTTTGGCAGGTAAGTCTTTTGCTCCGATGAAAGCGTGGACTGGATTAGGGTTATCTTTGTTGCCAACAGGGGTAAGGGGTAAGGCGTTTGAGTTGGCGAAGATGGTGCAGAGGTAGGATTGGGTAAACGAAAAATATAACTAGCGATTTTGAGGAAGAGGAGTAGGTTGATACGTTGGCTTTAGAGTCAATTGATTTATAGCGAACAATGCACCAAGAGCTAAAGAAACGGATATGGCTACTATTGCTAAGATAATATTTTTTCGAGTACTTAGTTTTCCTTGCCGATAAGCAGAGTGAGCTATACTAGCTTCTCTTTTAGACTGCTCCAAAATTGATTGAAGAGCGTTTATCTCATTATCATCTAGTTTGCTAAATGACTCTTGTCTAAAAGCATTCTTTAAAATTTCTACTTTCTCCTCTGGTGAGGCTTGAGCAAGTTCTCTTTTGATAACTTCATATGGATTACTTTGCTTGATAGGTTGTGATGATTGAGTTTGAGGTGATGGCTGTTGAATTTGACTATTTTGTTGAATCTCTTGTTTAGTAAAACTATACGTGTTAGCTTGCCTTACAGATTGTGAGGATTCGGTTTGACGAGTTGGTGCTTGAGTAGAGGGATGAGGAATATTATTGATTTTAGTTGTTTTTAATGACCATCTGTAATCACTGTCTTGGCTAACTAGATGTTTCAATGAAGAGTAGAGGTAGTGGTTTACTTCTTGCCTTTCTACATCAAGGTTTTTCGCAATGTCTTTTGCTCTTAGCGGAGTGCCTCGTTTTAAAATTTCAATGATTTTTGATTCCAAATCATTCATTTTAGCTCCCAAGTATTATTCTGCATAACCCAATTTAAACACATATTCTACAGGTTATAATTTGTTAGTTTATACCATAATTTATTAGTTTATTTATTAATTAGTTACTACTTTCAGAAAAATTATCAATTATTTTAAGTATTGTTTTATCGCCTAACCCTTTAACACGTTCAACTACATTGCTAAAAGATATAAATTTACCTTTCTTCCGTTCACTGACTATTGCTTCAATTATTTTACTATTGATATTCACACGTTTTAGTTTAGAAGTCAGATCAGCTAAACTTAGAGTATTAAGTGCCTCCAATGGTTCAATAAGTTTAGGTATTTTGCTGTCAATCTCATTCAATCTTTCATTAATTTTTTGAATTTCATACCTAAAATCAGCTTGTAATTCATTTGTCCGATTTTCAAAACGAGATTCTAAATTCGTCATGCGAGTTTCTGAATTGATAAGTCGTGATTCAATTCCGTTATTAGGACTAGCAGGCTTAGATTTTCTAAGTAGTTGGATTTGGTTTGTAATGTTGTCCTCATTTTCAGGCTCAATTATAAATACTCCTATCATCTCACCTTTACGAGGATCTATTTCTCTAGCTCTAGCAGCAGCATAATACTCAAAGTCTCCATCTACTACCTCGTATGATTGAAGACTAGTTCGGCGAACCACTATAGGGTTAATAACTCCTTCAGATTCTAGTATTAACTTAGCTGCTTGTTCTAGTTCATCATCAGCAAAATTTGAACGAGGCTTGGTTGAAGCTATTTTTTTTACGGCAACCAGCGATGTAGAGAGTTTCATTACGCCATTCCTATTTTTTGTAAAATTTCTTTTGCTAGTAATTGAAATTCTTGTGCTGAAGTTGAATCTGGTTTAAAATCTAATACTGATACGGGTTCGGCTATCTCCATATTTCCAATTAATTGAATTTTTTCAGCACATTTAGCCAAATCATCTCTTTCATAAATAACCGTATCAATTACGTCAAGACTATATCTTTTTGGAATTGTCTCTAGTCGTTTAGGCAGAGTATGTTTTACAAATTGGTTATTAGTCGATATTTTACAAGCAAGAACACCTAGTATTTCAATAGGCGCTTTTCTTATTTGTTTTCTAAAAGCATTAACGCCTTTTATAAACTCTTTAACATTGACAAGACCTTGATTGGCAAAAGGCTTGAGATCCGAAGGGATAATAAGATAATCGGCAGCTATTAATGCAATTCTTGCATACAAATTTAAAGAAGGTGGAGTATCAATCAGTACAACATCATATTTATCTTGTACTTGTTCCAATTTTTCAATTAAAATTAGCCTACTATTATCAATTTCATTAAGTTCTTTTTCATATTTCATTAAATCAATATGGGAAGGAACAACATCTATTTCTGGATTAGAAAAATTAGATTTTCTGGCGACTTCCGAAATATAATCAAAATCTATTGATTTTATCACGTGTAGAATATTAGAGTCTTTGATATCATCAAATTCTTCATCATCAAATTTTACTAATCCTGTGGCAAATGTGGTATTAGCCTGACTATCTAAGTCAATCACTAAAACTTTTTTCCCTTTTTTCCTGATAGCAGCTGCCAGGTTAACTACAGTTGTTGTTTTACCAACGCCGCCTTTATTATGATAAACAGCAATTACTTTCATTGAATGTTGCCTCTTAGTTTCAGAACTAGGATCAGAAATTGTTTGAGGATTTGGTTTATTGTTCTCAGTAGTTTGAGTCTCTGAATTGTCTGTGGATTTTTTCTCTTTTAAGCTATCCCTGCCAATTAAAGCTTTCATTTCTTCTATTCTGTGGTCTAATTCTTTGCCAGCACATTGAAATACTAGCTGAATATCATCTTGAGATTTTTGATAAATTCTAATTTCTTTGCCATTTGTAAGCAACCCATATTCTACATTTAAGCTGATTAAATAATTCTTGAGTCGATGAACATGATTATTTAGATTCTGCTTGGGATTTTTTGCTTCCATTACCAAACTCAAAGGTGAGTTAGCATCCAAGACAAAGGGGATAGCTTGCGCGGCAAAAGCCAAAAAGTCTAGGCGAATCTTACCAAATGTAATCTCTTGATGCCAGGTATCAGGAGTATAACCCAGTTGTGGTAGCAAGTATTGGACGATTAGTTTACTTTCAACTTCGCTTTCGTTACGGCAAAGTTCAGGATTAAAAGACAATCTCGTTCTACCTCTAAAAAATAGGAACCATTAGTAAGTACTGATAACTGAATGCTTCTCGGTTATTTAATGTTTTTCTTGGACTCCCTATCTCTGATTAAATTCTAGAGACAGTAAATTCTCCTATGTTTTAGTTAAGTAAGGGTAAGGTTAAGCTTTGATTTAAGTGTGTTATTTAATACATTATATCTTATAGTATAAAAACGATTTTGTGTAGTATAAATTACTTTTAAAAAAGTAAAAAAATGATAGATAGCTAAATATTTTTCGACAACTTATATAGATATTGCTTAAAGTACAGTCATGTTCAATATTTGCTGGCTAGATCTGTAAAATGTAAATTACGAGCTTTCATTTTATGAGAACAAAAACATCCCTTGCCTGGTATAATCTGACTGCTTAACCAAGGCACTACCACCGACACTAAATTTTTGAGTGTCGAAAATGTTAAATTTACCAAAAATTTTCGTGAGATAACAGGACGTGTAAGCTACCTAGATGGGATGCGTCATCAGAGGAATTAAGCAATGGGATATGTAATTGCAACTGCAAATATGAAGGGTGGTGTCGGCAAAACGACTCTCAGCGTCAATCTAGCCACCTGTTTAGCGAAAGAGCATGGCAAGCGGGTGTTAGTCCTCGATTTAGATACTCAAATTAGTGCAACACTCAGTTTAATGTCGCCTGTAGACTTTGCCAGACGCCGTAAGCAACGAAAGACATTTAGATATCTGATAGATCAAATTATTAATCCGGAGCCTCAACCTAAACATGCAGTTTCGGAAGTAATTGAATCACAGGTTTGTAAGCTCGAAGGACTGGATTTGTTACCAGGAGATATTGACTTATACGATGAATTTGTGATTTCAGAAATGCTGCATAGACAAGCAGTTAATTTGGCAGCAAAAGACTTTGAAACAATTTGGAATCGTTTTGAAAGAGTCTTGTTGGCTAAAATCATAGAACCAGTACGTCAAGAATATGATTTTATTATCCTAGACTGTGCTCCAGGCTATAATCTGCTGACTCGTAGTGCTTTAGCAACTAGTAATTTTTATATACTTCCCGCTAAACCAGAACCTCTTTCTGTAGTGGGGATTCAGTTGTTGGAAAGACGTATTGCTCAATTAAAAGATAGCCATGAGCAAGAAGCAAAAATTGATATACAAATGCTGGGAATTGTCTTTACAATGTCTAATGCCAATTTGTTAACTGGCAGATATTACAAACAAGTGATGCAGCGTGTTCATCAAGATTTTGATCAAGAGAAAATTTGTCAAACACAAATTCCAGTAGATGTAAATGTTGCTAAGGCGGTTGATAGCTTTGTACCGGCTGTGTTAAATGCTCCTCAATCAGCAGGATCAAAAGCGTTCTCTCAGTTAACTCAAGAGTTGATGAAAAAGCTGAGAATGCATGCTGCTGTGAATTGATGAGCGGCAACATCTGACATTGCAATCGCCAGTCAGAAGTCAAAGGTAAGAAGAAATTGGTGTCACATCAGTTGCCTACAAAGCAAACTCACGCACGGCAGCAAGAAGGAGCAACTGTACTGTCTGAAGCATGATTTGACTGTAGAAGTTTTTCCAGCTTGTGGCGAGTGGCGTTTAATGTCGGAAACCCAACACACTATAAATGTTGGGTTTCATCTGTTCAACTCAACTGACAAAATTTACTACAACAAATGAGCTGATCGCGCTAGTGGATGCTTCTTGCTTTGAGGACTAGCAATAATTTTTCATTGCAAACACTGGCTGGGTATGTTTTATAAATTACTTAGATATATAAATTAAGATTTTGCGCGATCGCTTTCTTGAAATTTGTAGCATGAGGATACTTGACTTAATAGCAGCGATCACCGAGAATCCAAAAGCAGATACAAGTAAAGTACTAATTCCAAAAGTACTGTGTATCAAGTGTTCATTAAGTCTTTGGTAATTTTCCTTTCTTTAAAAATTCGTCATCATCGTCAGACTGTTTGGCGCAGAACAAGATGGATTGTGTGGTCAATCACACATTAAATTGAGAATTTTGTTTACATTTCATCATTACAATACTTTATTTTAAGTTTTATGTGAAATTTAAAATATTTTTTATAATCAATAAAGCAATCTTTGTATCCCCCAAAGGTTCTTATTTATCCTTAATAAGTAGTAATAAATTTTTAATAATGCCGAGGATTCTAGTCATAGACGATGACCCAGCAATTTCAGAGTTAGTTGCCGTCAATTTGGAAATGGCTGGTTACGATGTCAGCCAAGCCGAAGATGGCATCAAAGGTCAAGCACTGGCTCTCCAACTACAGCCAGATTTAATCATGCTCGATCTAATGTTGCCTAGAGTAGACGGATTTACTATTTGTCAACGCTTGCGACGTGATGAACGCACTGCTGAAATTCCTGTGTTGATGTTAACCGCTCTGAGTCAAACTCAGGATAAGGTAGAAGGCTTTAACGCGGGCGCGGATGACTACCTCACCAAGCCGTTTGAAGTTGAGGAGATGCTGGCACGGGTGAGAGCGCTGTTGCGGCGTACTGACAGGATTCCTCAAGCAGCCAAGCACAGTGAAATCCTTAATTACGGGCCATTAACTCTCGTTCCTGAAAGGTTTGAAGCTATATGGTTTGCTCAAACAGTAAAGCTGACTCATTTGGAATTTGAGCTACTCCACTGTTTACTACAACGTCACGGTCAGACCGTCTCTCCAAGTGAAATTCTTAGAGAAGTCTGGGGTTACGATCCAGATGATGATATTGAGACCATTCGAGTTCACATTCGCCACTTGCGAACTAAGCTAGAACCAGATCCTCGTCATCCCCGTTATATCAAAACGGTGTATGGTGCGGGCTACTGTTTAGAGTTGCCTAGCGCACCCCAATCTGCTGAGAGCGTTTCCACATCACGAGTTGAGTAATATAATTGGCACTCTATACAGCGATCGCTCATGGGAGTGCCAATTATATTTTAGATATAATCAATATTACTAACTATATATACATAATTTTTTCTAACTAATTTGGCAATATTTTTAATACTTTGACTAGCTGGACGCATTTAGGATATGTTTATTTTATGATGGGAAATTCCGTGGATTTTTAAATTAAAAGGTTTCATCAACAATTTTCTTGCATCATCAATTGAAATTAGTTTGAGACAAAGCGCAAAGATGTAGTAATTTTCAAAGCATCTTTGCGTATTAGCTGTAGTTTAGCTCTCCTTAACCAAATTATCCAATTCTTGCTGCATTTTGCTACGGACAAGCTCATAGCAGGCATGGACATATTCACGATCAGACGCGGCTTGACGACCGTAGCGTTCAAATACGATCGGCGGACAAACGCGTGTATGAATAGGCGTTGGTAATGGAATGTTGGGCAAAGGGCCTAATGCTAATCCCCAAGGTAGTCCCAAATAAATAGGGAAGACTTCTGGATCGATTCCAAATAGCCAGGGCATTCCCCAGTTATGGAGTTGCCGGACAATTTTATAGCACTCAGTAAGCACAATTAACGTATCGTGAGCGCCAGTAGAAATTACTGGTACTATTGGCACTTCTTCTCGTAGTGCTAGCTTAATAAATCCGTGACGATTAGCAAAGTAAATTTTGTTTCGCAAAGAATGCGGACGGAAAACATCTTGCGCCCCACCTGGATATACAAGTACGCTAGCTCCAGAACGCAAGGCAGCGATCGCCATTTTTGGATGCGCCACAACCGCTCCTACCTTAGCAGCCGCTTCCGCTACTAGGGGAACTACTTGCCACATTGTCGGATGCATCAAACCATAGACTGGTTGTTCCACACCATAGCGTCGAAACCAGTCGTACATGATCATAAACATATCAGGAGCAGCGAGTCCACCATTATGGGAACCGACGAATAAAACTTTTTTGTTAGATGGGATATGCTCCCAGCCACTAGTTTGGACATGAAAATAGTGGTAGTAAAGCCATTCCCAAATCGGCATTAAAGATTGGATAAATTTCGGATCTCGCTGATCCAAACACCATCCTAGTTGTTTTTTTAACGGTTTTTGCTTGTCAGTGTATGCTGGCATTTCGCCTTCTAGTTCATTTCCCTCTCAGAGGTAATCGTACATTGGAGGGTGGTACGTAATTTTTTATCCTAGATTTTTTACGTGTAGTCAAGATTGCAGGAAGAAAGGCAGAGGCAGAGAGAAGTTTGTAGGCGCGGAGCGACTTCCCGTAAGGGTGCGGTGAGCAGCGCCTTGGTGAGCCAGCGCTCTTGGTAGGGTTTCCAACGGACAGTTCCTACAACGGAGCGTCTCCGGCTCCGCTCCGTTGTAGCACGTGGCGTGAGCACAGGAGTAGTAAACAAATAACCACTAACTACTAACAAATGACCAATGACTAATGACTAACAAAATCAAACAAATAGTGAGCTAGCTGCAATTTGCTGCAAGATGGTATCTTGAGGTGACGACCTTTTTGATCTAAAAATACCGCTTGATTGTTGTCACTACCAAAACCACTATCCGGCTGATCTACCGGATTCGCAACAATTGCGTCTAAATTCTTTCTCTGTAACTTTTCCAACGCCGGGGTTACAATATCTCCTGTCTGGGCAGCAAACCCGATTAATGTTTGATGTGGTTGCTTGTGCTTGGCTAATTCTGTAATGATGTCTGGCACAGGTTCTAAAGCTAAAGCCTCTGGAAGCGATCGCTTTGGTAATTTTTCGTGAGCATACTCCCGTGGCTTCACATCTGCTACAGCTGCCGACATAATTATCACATCAGAACTATGTAAATTTTGCAGCATTGCCGCTTGCATTTCCTTGGCACTGACAACAGCAATAGCTTCTATTTCCAATGGTATATCCAAATTGGACGGGCCATGCACTAGCGTTACCTTTGCTCCTCGGTGCAGTGCTGCCTGTGCTAAAGCTAACCCCATTTTTCCCGTGGAGGGATTACCAATAAATCTGACTGGATCAAAATGCTCTCGTGTTCCCCCAGCACTGATTAACACTCGCTTACCAACTAAATCTCGTTTACCTGCGGTATGTAGCAATGATTGGATGTATGCCAAAATTTCCGGCGGTTCTACCATTCTGCCAGCACCAACGCGATCGCAAGCCAATAATCCTGATGCTGTTTGTAAACTATGAAATCGGCTATTTGTTGCTAACTGCTGCCAATTTCGCTGTACTACTTGCTGTTCCCACATATCGGTATTCATTGCTGGTGCTAACAATACCGGACAAGTGGAAGCTAACACTGTATTGGTAAGCAAATTATCAGCTATGCCAAAGGCTAACTTGGCTAACGTATTCGCTGTTAAAGGGGCGATCGCAAAAACTTCTGCCCATTCACCCAATTCTATATGCAAAGGGCGAGAATAAATTGGTTGCCAGAAATTGTCATCTGTGTAGGCAGGATGACGAGATAAAGTGGCAAGAGTTAAGGGCGTGATAAATTTTTGTGCAGAGTGAGTCAAAAGTGTTCGCACTTCTACACCATTTTTAAAGAGTGTAGAAACTACTTCACAAACTTTGTAAGCAGCAATTCCGCCACCAATACCAATTAAAACCCGTCTTGGTTGTGGAGTTAACATAATTTTATTGCTAATAGCTAATAGCTAACAGCTAATTGTTTTCTTACCATTAGCCATTAACCATTAGCCATTAGCTCTATTTACGCTTCATCGTAAGGTTCTAAATCTAAGAGGTAGATATAAGGTTCAACTAGCTCTGGGCGCTGAAATGCGATCGCACGCAATAGGTGCCAATCATTCAAACCTTCAAAAGCATTACTGTAATTATCTTGCTCCAAACGTGTAGCCAAATCTTCCACATCTTGTGGAGTCATGGTAGCGATGTCTGTTTTAGAAATGCTTAGAGTTTTCATTTTGCTCGCCTCTCCCGTTAGCAGCACTTGCAACCAGCATGGGTTTCGTTGCGCTCCACGCAGCCACCCAATATATCTTACTCATTCGAGGACGCCAATTTCATAAATTTTTTCCGGATTTATACCGGAATTTGTAAAACTTTTTTAACCAAACCTAGTAAATATATTGAAAAGAGCAGCCTGGTGATTTTTTAAATATTAATCACAAAATTCCGTATTAACTCCAACATATCTGGACGAATTTCATGACCTATGTCAAATTCATGATACTGCACTCTAGTTCCTAACAATTCTAGAGTATCTTTTGCTCTTACTGCTGCTTGTAAAGGCACAACTTGATCATATTTGCCATGCATAATTAAAACTGGAGGCAAAGCTGTTGAATTTCGAGTTTCTACATCTGCGATCGCGCCGGGGTGTAGATATCCGCTCATGATAACTAAACCTGCTAGAGGTAACTTTGAGCCTACATCCAAAGTCATTGCACCACCTTGGGAAAAGCCACTCAAAATCGTCCGCGATAAAGGCACACTGGTGATGCTTTCTAAAGATTGCAACCAATCGATGAGCAGTTGGCGACTTTGTGATAATCCTTCATACATATTTTCCATACTCAAGTCATACCAAGCCCTACCACCAGGAGAATAAGGATAAGGATAAGGTGCATTGGGAAACACAAATTGGTAATTAGGTAAGTTTAAAAACGGTGCAAAAGATGCCACATCTTCGGCATTTGCGCCCCAGCCATGCAGAGTTACGATTAATCCCTCAGGTGCTTCCCCTGTTCTTGGAGGAATCTCAATGAATTGTAGAGACAGAAACTTTCTCCTGTGATCAAACTTTCTTTATTTATCATTATGCAAGCTGAATTGTACTCTAGCTTATCATCTGTGCATATTACTCATTTATAGTGATGATGTCGGTGTCTAAAATTGCTTGATATTAAATTGATATGAAATATATTTTAACTAAAAATATCTATCATTCCGGAATGCTCATTATTTTTTATGTGAAAGAAAACATGGGTTTGAGTAAAATGAAATACTAATGAGTAATATTGGTGTGCTGATGACGGGCGCATTGACAGCAGGACAACCTTATTTGCCCAATTTCTCGGAAAAGTCACCACCTCAGCTAGACAATGATGTTAAACAGTCAAAACAAAGTCATTTAATAGAAATAGTTCCCACAACTCAAATCACGCCGCCTGAATTTATATTGGCAGATGGGATAGCTTCTGTTGTGCCGTTTGCGATCGCCCAAAATTCAACAGATGGAGTGAGAAAAAAGCTTCATTCCCAGAGTTTTTCTAATTCTGTGAAGAAATTAAAAGCTCTAAACAAAGATACAATTGACACAAGTTCTCACTCTCGTCAACAAAAATATATTGTGGCAAGTGATCTGCCACAGCAGCGCTTCAAAAATAAGCCCATCAGAGAAAAGACTCAGGTGGCAAGACTTTCAAGTTCTACTAGTAAACATTTACCGACTTTGCATTTTGGTAGCACAGGTAATGGTGTGAGAGTACTGCAAAAGCTATTAGCATCTCATGGTTATGCTATCCAAGTTGACGGAATTTTTGGTGCATTGACAGAAACAGCTGTCAAAGCTTTTCAAAATCGACGAAATTTAGCCGTAGATGGCATAGTTGGTCAAAGAACCTGGAATCATTTAACAAAGTAAAAGGCAGAGGAGGCAGCGCGGTGAAGCAGCCCCCGTCTTGGCGGTTCCCGTCACGATTGCGAACCCCCGAACCTGTTCGTCGAAGACGTTCCCGAAGGGTAGGGGGACTGCTGTACGCCCTTGGCGTTCCCTCCGGGTACCCGGAGGGGGTGGACGGGTTTCCCGGCATAAAGCGACTGCCGTGGCAGTAGGAAAAACAACACAAGTGTTTCTTTTATTATGATGTCCGCCAAATCACCCATAATAATACAGTTTGTAGTAAGGACTTCAGTCCTGGCTTGAGGACTAAAGTCCTCACTATGAGCAAACATTTTTATTTTGTTTGATTAACCGGAAATGATATTAGAGGCTTATATCTCACATCTGTGCTCTTGTTTGCCAAGAAATAAATTTCGAGGGCTAAAAGCTCAAGTCTGCTTAAGCAGACTAAATAAGATTTTTAGTCAGTTTTAACTGACTTGGGCTATGAGCCTGGAACTAGAAGTTCCAGGCATTTTATGAGCTGCAAGATGTGAATAACTAACTACCGATACTGATGCTGTTCTAATAATTGTTGCGCTCTTGGCTTATAAATTAAATAGAACAAAGCCTCAATATAACGCAACAAATCCTCTCGATTTTCTTTGGAGGTAAAGTTCCAGAAGCCGTAAATCCTTGCTAAGGATAGCAGTTTATTCGTATGAATTTTCCAGGTATAAGTGCTGTAAACTCGGTCAATAGCTCGCCCAGAAATTTCATACCAGTAATCTGGTTTCTGTTCGCATTTTTGGACAAAATCTAGAATTTTTGCGCCTGTCTCTTCTAAGTTGGTAGGATTGATGTAAAACCCGTTGATTCTATCCTGAATAATTTCTAAAGGTCCACCAAACTGTGTAGCAAAAGTAGGTAATCCGGAAATCATTGCCTCTAAAATAGTTAAACCAAACGCTTCAAATAAAGCAGGTTGTACAAAAATACCTTGATGCTCGGCAATAACGCGGTAAATTTCTCCAGAGTCTATTTTTGACAAACGTACACCCAACCAGCGAATTTTGCCTTGAAGATTATACTCTTCAATAGTCCGATAGAGTTTGACTATTTCTTCGCGTTCTTCATTATCTCCTGATTCTTCGACGCGTAATTTACCTGCCACTAAAATTAAGTTGCAATGCTCTTGCAATTCTTTATTTTGACCAAAGCATTCAGCTAAACCTGTGAGATTTTTGATGCGATCAAGACGCGCCATTGAGAAGAGAGGACGTTTGTTGGGATCGTCAAGCTTACCAAATACTTGAGTCGGATCTTCTAATGTAAACAGCATTTCTTCAATGCGTTGGCGATCGCTCTCGACTCGATCTTGAGTACGCGTGTAGGGAAAAAAGTAATTTTCGTTTACTCCTGGTGGAACAACATTGAACTTAGGACTAAATAGTTCAATCCCATTTACCACATGATACAAATCCGGCATAGTGAAGCATTTATAGGATTCGTACTGTCCTACACTATCCGGCGTCCCGACAATTTCTTGATATGTACTGCTGATGATGAAATTAGCAGCATTCATCGCCAATAAATCAGCAGTAAACTGTAATGAAAAATGATATTTATCCTCCAAATCGTTCCAGTAGAGGTTACTGAACAAATATTTAGTCTTTTCAAAAGCGTGGGCAATGTTGCACTGCGTTACGCCCAAGCGACGTGACAACAAAAATGCCACCAAATTCCCATCAGAATAGTTACCAACAATTAAATCTGGTCTACCCTGAAATTCTGCCATTAATTCTTTTTCTGCATCAATGGCATAAGTTTCTAAATAAGGCCAAATTTCAAACCGCGAGATCCAATTTTGAGTCATGTTAGGATTAAACTCCCGCAATGGCACGCGCAAAATCCAAGCATTTTCTGTGCCGTAGACTTTTTCCAAACGTTGATTGCAGAGAGTGCCATCACTATTGGGGATCAAGCGGGTGAGAATAATCACCTTTGGTTCAACATTCAGCCCTTCTAAACCTGCTTGGATGGCGTCTTCTTGCAGCTGCTTTTCTAAGCTCTTTGCCTGATCAAGCAGATAAACAACTTGCCCACCAGTATCGGGACGTCCTAAAACTCCCTCTTGCCCAAACCAACCGTGGGGAGATACCAAGACGATTCTAAAAATGATCGGAATGCGGGAAATAAATGCTTCTAAGGTTTGATGATCGGGAGAGTCGATTAATTGATCGAGCATTTCTAGGGTTTCTTGCACGCGGGCGGCGGTATTACCCCAACCAGGTTCAAACCCCATTGTTTGCAATTGGAAGCGTAATTCTTCGTAGGGTTCATCACTAGGACGATTGCTCACGAAAGCGATCGCACTTTTAACTTGTTCGGAAAGTTGCTTTTGGGATTTAATGCGATTGTTGATTAAAAGCTGAACGCCATTATATTGATGCAAGCTTAAGAATACAAACAAGCTTTCTAGCCATTGCTTCGGATCTTGGAGGAGTTTGCTAGAAAGGTAACGGTTGAGAAACTGTACTCCCTTACCAATGTTTTTTGGATCGCGAATCATTGGGGAGTAGTCGTAGAATGGGCCAAAATCCAATTCCAACAAATCGCCTTCATTGGGATGGAATCTATTGACGAAGCGATCGCGTAGATCTAAAAGTTCTTGCACCGTCATTGCTTCTACACTCAAATCTTCCGTGAGCCGATAAACTTCTTGACTAGCAATTTTGGGGCGGATAATCAAACAGAAACTAGACTCATCTTGAATAATTTCTTGGGTGTAGTAAAGTAATTTACCCAAATGCGATGAAGCGTAAAATTGCTCTGGTTTTTGGTAGTGAGAGCAATAATCGCGGTATACATTTTGAAGGTCATTCCGTAGCAAATATTTTTTTTCTTGATGGCGTAAATCGCTCAGAAATGAACGTAAATCAAGTTTTTCTTCACTATTGAGGACTGCTTGAATTAATTCAGACATGGAAATCTACCAAAAGATATTGGAGCTTTGATGTTGAATTTACCTTAGAACGAGAAGAGATTTACGAGTTTTGGCATAACAAAGTTCTTAATTTCTAGCGTTTTTCAAATTTCACATCTTGCACTACTAACGACAGCCTAGAGGTGGCAACCCACAAATCCTCGTTACCAGGTTCAACCTGGTAACAAGAACAGAGTCTCTGGCTCTTCCTGAGAGAAATGGAACAAGTGCAGGTGAACGCAATTGAAGAACTCAGAACTCAAGACGTATGAGTCAGAATATTGATTATTTCTGGCTTCTGTACGCCGAATTTAAACCAAAAAACATAAATTTATTCTCATTTCTCTTAATATCATTTCCTTTCTAGGCCTATCTTAATTTCTAAACCTTTGTACTCTAACTAAAGGTATACGTTAACTGGGTACTAGGTATCAGTTATTCAGTTATCAGTTATCAGTTATCCTTCACTGTTCCCTGTCCCCTGTTCCCTTCAGTAAACTGACAATCGCTTCAATCAACACCTTTGGCTCCACAGGTTTAGCAATATGCATCTGAAATCCGGCGGCGATCGCTCGTTGCTGATTATACTCTCCAGCGTAAGCAGTCAGGGCAATTGCAGGTATTTGCCTTGCCTGTTGTGATGGCAAAGCCCGCACCTGATGCATCAACATATAACCATCTATTTTTGGCATCGCAATATCAGCAAGCAGAATATCGGGTAGTTGTTGCTGTAAAGCTGCAAGCGCTTCAGTTGCTGATGGTGTGGCAGTGACATCAGCTCCTACATCCTTTAACATCCGGGCTAGCAATTCCCGCATATCTACTTCATCATCTACAACTAAAATGTGTACCCCACTCAAATTCATCTGGGCTTGAGTTTGCTCTTTGTCGCCGGTTTCTTCACACTCAGTCATCGAAAATGGCAAACAGACTGTAAACGTTGTCCCTAAATTTTCTCCAGGGCTTTCTGCTTTGACTGAACCACCGTGTAGCTGTGTCAAATAATGAACTATAGATAATCCTAATCCTAGTCCGCCATACTTTCTGGTTGTAGAGTTACTCTCTTGAGAGAAGCGTTTAAAAACATGAGGGAGAAAGTCAGGATTGATGCCTTTGCCTGTATCGCTAACTTGAATTTGGGCGTAAGAATCAAAATACTCTAGTTTGACTGTAATTGTTCCTTCTTCTGGGGTGAATTTTACCGCATTAGAAAGCAAATTCCAAACTATCTGTTGTAAACGGCTAATGTCTCCTTTCATTGGGTGAGGAGTATAGTCCAAAAAGGTTTGAATTTGAATTGCTTTGGCTTGTGCTGTGGAACGAATTGTTTCTAGTGCGCCTTGAATTACGTAAACTAAATTGACCGTTCTAATATTCAACGTCATTTTGCCCTGGATAATACAAGATACATCCAGTAAATCGTCAACTAACTGAGTTTGTAACTTAGCGTTGCGCTCAATCGTTTCTAGAGCATATTCGGTTGTTGTAGCATCAAAATTCTTTAATCGCAAAATTTGCGCCCAGGCAAGTATTGGTGTAAGGGGAGAACGGAGTTCATGGGAGAGAATAGCCAAAAATTCGTCTTTAATTCGACTAGCTGCTTCTGCTGCTTCTTTTGCTTGTTGTAATTCCAATTCTGCTTGTCTGCGACTGGTAATATCCCGGCAAACAGCGAGAACTGTTTTAACGGAACCATCCTCAGCAAATTCAGGTACAAGACGACTCGACCAATATTTTATTCCTGTAATGGAGGGAAACTCCGAATCACAAATTAGTTCTTGTTTAGTTGCAAAAACTTTTTGCAGTGCTTCATGCCAAGGATTAGTAATTGCTTCGGCATAACCGAGTTCTAATAGTGTTTTACCAATCCACTCAGGTACTGGAATACCCGTCTCTAACTCTACGCGAGGATTGACATATCGAAGACAAAAGTTTCGATCAAATCGACAAATCAGATCAGGAGAATTTTCTGCCAAGGCTCGGAATTCTTGTTCTCGCTGGCGAAGAGCTTCTTCTGCACGCTTAATATGTGTGATGTCATGAGTCAAGCCGAGAATTTGCTGAATCTTTCCTTGGCTGTCGAGTAGGGGTACATATTTGACAATAAAAGTGATTGGCTCGCATTTCTGGCATTCAAAGAAGGTGAGGGTACATTCTCCAGTCTGCAATTGCCCGGTTTCGACAGTTTTTAGCAGCAGGGGTAAATAGGGATTGGTAACTTCAGCAGGAAAAACATCTTCATCCCGACGCCCAATCAATTGTTCTAGAGTTCTCCCGCTTAGTTGTAATACTTTGGTATTGACAAACTGAAAACGACGTTGAGCATCATAGAGCATGAACAGTTCTGGAAGATTTTCCATTGCTAGTCGAAATCGTGCTTCAGAAAGGCGTAATGCTTCTTCTGCCTGCTTGCGATCGCTAATGTCCTTGTTAAAGCACCGACTGTAAATGAACCGATTATCTTCCCACAATACATTAGAGTTGATTAAAACATATTTAATCGAGCCGTCTTTACACCTGAAGCTAGCTTCATAGTCAATTAAAGTTTCCTTTGCTGTTAGTCTCTGGAGGATATCTTCTATCACGTTTTGATCGGCGTAGAATTTGGCAATGTGCTGCCCTATATACTCTTGGGGAGAGTAACCAAGCAAGTCTAATTCAGCTTGATTTGCCCACAGGATGGTTCCATCTGATGCTACACAATGTATGCCAATGGGTGCATTTGCAATAAAACCGGCAAGCTCCTGCTCTCGACGACGTAATTCTTCTTCCAGGTGCTTGCGATCGCTGATATCAAATGATGTTCCAATCAGTTTAACTACTTGCCCTTGCTCGTTAAACACAGGCTCTCCACGAGAATCGAGATATCGAATTGAACCATCCGGTAGCACTATTCGCATATCGAAACCATAGGGAATTCCTTGGGCGATCGCACGCTCCACAAATTGTTGCAAAATTTCTCGATCATCTGGATAAACCCTCTCAAGCAATTCGGCATAGCTCGGTTCGCTTTGAGTCGGCTCGAATCCCCAGTGGTGAAACGTAGTTTCTGACCAAATAATTTTTTGGCTTTCTAGATCAAATTCCCAGCTACCAACTTGGGCAACTTTTTGAGCCATTGCTAAATGAGCTTCACTCTGGCGCAGAGCTTCTTCTATTTGTTTTTGGGCAGTAATATCCAAATCTATGCCTATCATCCGCATCGGTTTACCATTTTCATCGCGGTAGACACGCGCCTTGGATACCAACCAACGCACTGTGCCATCTGCCCAGAGACTTCGGTACTCAATGCTGTAGTCATTCTCGCCTGCGATCGCACCCTGTACTGAGCGATCAACTCGTTCGCGATCATCTGGATGCACTGCATTAAGGAAAATCTCATAAGTTATCTCGATATCAGCAGTTAGCCCAAACATGGTGTGACTGCCATCTGAGCATACAGTCTGCCCAGAGACAAGATCCCAATCCCACATTATTAAGCCAGCTCCTTCCACAGCCAAGCGCAATCGCTCTTCACTTTCTCGCAATTTTAATTCGATACGCTTGCGTTCAGTGATATCACGCAAAAAAACATTTAACCCATCTCTAGATGGATAGGCATGAATTTCCAACCAAGTATTGAGAGGTTGACAAGGAACTTCAAAATGGACTGGTACTTGCTCGGCAACAGCACGACGGTATTCTTGTTCTACTTGCGTTCCAGCCAGCCAATGCCAGTGTTCCCAATGATTTTTACCAATAATTTCCTCTGGCGTTTGTCCGTTTTTTCTGGCAGCTTTTTGATTGATATATACGATCCGCCAATCTTTATCTAATGCGACAAAAGAATCTGTAATACTTTCGAGGATGGAGTGAAGTTTGTCACGTGTGGCTGTGCTTAGTTGTCGTAACTGTTGCTCATACTCTGTGGCTTGTTGACGAAGTGCCGAGGTTTCGGTGCGTTTGTGTTCTTGTTCATAGACACGAGCATTGGCGATCGCATTTTTGATTTCTGTGGCGATTAACTCAAAAAAGTCCCAGTCATCTTTATCTAAGACACGTTTATTATTAACCCCTACTACCAAAATTCCAGTTAGTTGGTTTTGCCCAGGCTGTGCTATTGGTAAAGTAACAGCCGTCCAATTTCCGGGTGGTGAACAATTCCATTGATTAGGCAGATTATCGATTCTTATAGGCTGTCTTGTTTCGACTACTTCAGCAAAACGCCATATTAAATTATCTGTTAAATTTATTACTTCTATATCACCAAGATTTTCTGCTTTACAACCTACTGTTTCTATCAGTCGTGCTTGCTTGTTAGGTTCTATTAAGTACAATAATGCAAAAGGTATATCAGTAGTGTTACTACCTAAGCTTGCCATGAGCAAACGGCAGGCATCCCTGACTGTATTGGCATTACTGCCTTTCGCTGCTAAATCTCTTATAGTTTGCCAGCGACGTTGAGCGATCGCAGCTTGGGTTTTCTCGCTACAGCTAATAAAAATACCTGCTACCAAGCCGTTCTCATCACAAATTGGACTGTAGGAGAAGTTTATATATACTTCCTCCAGATACCCGTTGCGATTTACGAAAATTTGTATATCTTCTGAAGTACCCCCCTCCCCTGTATCTATGACTTTTTGAAGCACAGGTGCGATTGCAAGCCAAAGTTCGGGACACGCCTGGGGTATTGTTTGCCCAAGTGCGTAGGGATGCTTATCTCCAAGCAAGGGTATGTAAGCATCGTTGTAGAACAGGAGAAACTCAGAACCCCAAGCAATGACTATAGGATAGTGGGAATTAAGTAAAATACTGACAGATGTACGCAAGCTTGGCGGCCATTTTTCTACAGAACCAACAGAAGTGCTTGCCCAGTCAAAGCAATGCATTAGGGTACCCATCTGTCCACCACCAGCAAATATGCCTCCCAGGGAATTTGCTTGCTTTTGACTCATTTCAAGCACTCCTACTTGAACAAGAATACGATTACAAGGAATTGAGCACAATTTTGTTTCTGGAGCAGTGTGTCATTAATTTTTGCCATTGCTATTATAAGTTTTCCCTTCTATTAATATTTGGAAAGGTTATCCTCAAATTAATGGCCAATTCCCCATCAGTAAGTTCTAACTCCATATTTTGATTAGAGCTTATCTATAACTTTGGGCATAATGCCGTGAATATCTTGTCGTGCTGGTTTGAGACTTCCCCAAAAGAGAGTATTTAATTTCCCACTTTTAACATCTTCCCATAGAGAGGTTATCTTATTCTCTAAACAAAATCACATCTCTCAAAAGATATAAAGTAGAAACCTAGAACTGCTAAATACAGCATCTGAACTCTGAATTTTAACTCTTGTTGCTTTAGTAGCAATTAATTATGAATAGATTCTCAATTATTGCTCATAGCAACAAAAATTAATCTATGTTATTGGACTAGTACTACAAATTTAAAAATAGATAAATTTAAATCAAGTTTTCTATTATACAACATAAATATTTAGTTTAGGTATTTATAATTGCAGCATAAACTATCATGATAAAGGTCGATTAACATGACTGAACATACTCACAACACAACAGTAGCAGACCACAGTGTAGGTAACATAATTATTATTTCCCTTCTCGCATTGTGTGGTTTGACATTCATTTTTTTGTTAGGAATTTTTTAGTTAGGACTCAACAATTTGATATTGGCTAAACTTTTTATTAAACAGCAGTCCAGACATTTCAAACCGTGGACTGCTGTTTCATTTTGTAGACTAAGTAGAAGCTATATAAAAAAATAAATAGGAACTAATGCTCTGAAAAGGTAATCTGAGACAGTGAAAGAAGTATTTTTTAATTAATTCTGAACTCTAAATCAATCTGAAAAAGCAAAAAGCGCCGAGGAGTGTTGCCGTGTTTCCACCCTTAGCGCTTTTCGATTTACACTTGCTCCTCACACACAACTAAACAATATCACTGCTTCAAGACTATTACAAGTATCTAATATGAAGATTCAAGACCATTACAGGTATTTAATATAAAGATTGTGTAAACTATATAACCTCAAAATTAAAAAGCGCTTAAGAGTGTTGCCGTGTTTCCACTCCAAGCGCTTTTTGCTTCAAACTTACTCCTCACACAATCAAACATTAGCATCGGTTCTAAATCTCTACTTGCAGATTAGTGACACTTTAGCGAGTGTACTAAGTAAGGCAGAAGGCAGTCCCGATGAAAAAATTTTACCGCCAGGTATGAAAATGTTTTTCTCCTACACTCCTATACCCTTACACCCGCATTTAATGTAAAAAGTGACGTACACCAGTAAATACCATGACTAAACCTAGCTCGTTTGCAGCTTGAATGGAATCTTGATCCCGCAAGCTTCCACCTGGCTGAACAATTGCAGTAATTCCGGCAGCAGCAGCAGTTTTGACGGAATCATCAAAGGGGAAAAATCCATCACTGGCAACAAAGGCTCCTTTAGCTTTTTCCTGGGCTTGTTCGAGAGCTATTTTTACCGAACCAACACGATTCATTTGCCCTGCACCTACACCTAAAGTTGTGCGATCGCCACTCACAACAATGGCATTCGATTTGACGTGTTTGCAAACTTTCCAGGCAAATAACAATTCTTCTAATTCGGTTGGGGTGGGTTGTCGTTCGGTGACGACTTGCCATTTACTAGTATCAGCAACAATGTCATCTGCGGCTTGAACAAGAAAACCACCTGCTATAGTCTTCACTGCATCTTTAGAACCGCTACTCAAATCTGGTAGGATTAGTACTCGCACTTTTGACTTGGCTGCTAGAATTTCTTTGGCATCCTCTTCACATCCTGGAGCCACTACACATTCTAAGAATGTCTTTGTTAATTCAGTTGCAGTAGCGCTATCGATGGGATGGTTGAGTGCAACAATGCCACCAAAGGCAGACACGGGATCGGCATTCAATGCTTTTTGATAAGCTTCTAAAATAGTGTTTCCTAGCGCCGTGCCACAGGGATTAGTGTGTTTGATAATAGTTGCTGCGGGAGTGTCGGTGAATTCTGCAATAATCCGACGGGCTGCTTCTAAATCAACTAAGTTATTGTAACTAAGTTCTTTGCCTTGGAGTTTGGTAGCGGCTGCCCATCCGCTTGAAGTTGTGCCAGTTTGATACCAAGCCGCACTTTGATGGGGGTTTTCACCATAACGCAGAGATTGCAGTTGTTGCCCGGCAAGCATAAACTGTGACGGTAGCGTTGATTCTGAAGCAGACTGCTCGCTCAAATAAGATGCGATCGCTTGATCGTAACTAGAAGTATGCAAAAATCCTTTCAACGCACACTTTTGTCGAAATGCCAGCGAAGTTTCGCCGCCATGTTGCCTTAATTCTTCTAAATATTCGCCATATTGGGCGGGATCGCACAATACTGTCAGATGAGCAAAGTTTTTCGATGCTGCTCTTAGCATAGCAGGGCCGCCAATATCAATTTGTTCTATTGCCTCAGCTAAAGTCACACCCTCTTTAGCAATAGTAGCTTCAAAAGGATAGAGATTCACTACCACTAAATCAAGCGGACGAATTTGGTTATTTTCCAAATCTGTCATGTCTTGCGGTATATCTCTTCGCGCTAAAATACCGCCGTGAATGCGAGGATGCAGTGTTTTGACTCGCCCACCTAATATTTCGGGAGAGCCTGTGTAATCGGCAACTTTTGTAACTGGTAATCCTGCATCTTTCAGAGTTTGGGCAGTGCCACCACTACTGATAATTTCAAAGTCAAATTCTTCTACCAATCTTTGGGCAAGGTCAATTAAACCTGTTTTATTAGATACACTCAATAGTGCAAGGCGCGCCATAATTCCCCAGTTTTTTTAATCAAGATCATCAAGAGCAAATGAATATTGTATAAAACTTGGTGGTAAGGAAGCGCAAAACTTTTAAGACTGGCTTGAAATTATTGTTATTTTAGTTTTTGAGAGACTTTAGTAACTGTATGGGACGTACATTTCTCACATTTAGATAAAGCTTTGGATGGTGGATTAACATATAGTGCTCATATTCGTACCAATGCATTTCCCCTTTTTCTTTGTTACATCTTTGACAAATAACCCATAAGTTCTTGAATTCCATTGCCAACCAAGGATATTGCGATCGGGGTAACTTGTGATCGATTGTTTTGCCATCTCTTTGAGAGTATCTTTCCTCGCAGATTGGACATAACCAATCTGAATTTTCTCTTACCCAGTCTTTACTTTCTTGAGTTGTTCCACACTCACTATCACCATTTATATAACGCCACTTGTCAAATTTTCGATAATCTTCAAAATCTTGACGAGTTAGTTTGTGATATCGCTTTTTACCAATTTTGTTTGCGAGTTTAAATAATTCCTCAAGCTCTTTGTCTTCTAAATTCACAGTATCTCTCACTAAAATTTAACAGTTCGATATGACTTTTGATTGCGTTTCTTTCGAGAGTTATTGCTAATTTTTTTACTGAAGTCAATAACTTCTATTTCAGTGTCAGGAAACTGCCTATCTATCTCTTCCGCAATCTCATTAACTTCTTGAGCTAACTTTTGATTAAATTCTTCTCTTTCTTGAGCAGTAAGATATTTATTCCCAATGCGATCGGCTTCTATAAATAATTCTTCAAGAGTTAAATCTTCAAATGGATATCTGTCTACAATCTCTTCAATCTTTTGGTAGAGATTAATAATATTATCCCAACCAACATTTCTGTAACCATTATCTTTTAACCACTGCTTGTCTTCTTTGTGAAGCTTGTTGCGATTCTTGGAGTTAGCACCTTGAACCTTGCAATAACTCATTCCTTTAAAGGTTCTTTTTTGAGGTTTTTTGTTTGTCATTGCTTTAGCTCCTTAACCCAATGTCCAGCTGAACAACCTAATTAGCGCTTTTTTAATTTCACTGTCTTCATATTTAAGGAGCAATTTTGTATCTCTTGCTAATCTAAGCCTAATTTGATCGACTATATTTTTCAAGTCTTTGTTATCTTTTTTAAGCTGTTCATTTGCATCAATTAATTCATCATTTTGAGAAGTTAGGTTTTGAACTTTAGAAGCTAGAGAATTATTTTCAAGTGACAAGCTTTTGATGTCGGCTTCAAGTTCTATTCTTTCATTCTCTAATTGTTTTTTCTTGTTTTCAAGTTCTTGCTTAGAATCTTCTAAAGTTTTGATAGATTTCTCTAAATCTTGATGCTCCTTTTGTAAAGATTCTAATTTTTTCTCTGCCTGACTACGCATCCTTGAGAAATATGCGTTATTTTTCCCTAAATTAGAATTTTTCTGAGCAAAAGATTCAATAAGTTTTACTGTACTGGGTTCATGATTGAGAACATCAAGTAACCTTTCACATTCTTCCTTTGCTAGTGATTGACTGATATTCTTATTAATACCGTATTTTTCTTTTAAACTATTTTGAAGCTCATCCTTTGATGCCATTTAGCTACCGTCCAAAAATCAATTAACAGGCTGAGAAAATTGCTTTATAAAGACAAACAAACAGGTGTTTGTAACATTCACCACTTACCCTGACACTAAGCGAGTGATTTAGGTTCCTAAAGATATACGCTCGCGTCTTGTCCGTTAACAGGTAGAATTTTTAATTAAGCGATCGCTTCCTCAACAGCTTCTACTAACTGTCCAGGATTTTCAGGCGTGATGAGGACGCTTTTTTCTGTTACACGCTCGATCAGTACAAAGTTATCGAGTTGTGAAATATAGAACTCTAAAAAACCTCGACGATACGTCCACAGCCAACCGAAGCCGCCCCACAATCCTCCCACACCGATACGCATAGCCCAGCCAAACTCCTGTTGAAAAGCATCGTTGCTGATAATGCGGATACTGGATACATCTTGCATGGGGATCTTGCGCCGCCAGCCAGGAAACACAATCTCCACATAGTTGCGGTAAACTACAAAGTAAGATGGTCGGCACCATAACCATACGACCCCATAAAGAGTTATGAGGAATAGAAATACGATGCCTGCAATTAGCTGCCGCGATACAAGCGCAAATATGCCAAAGAAAAGCGGCAATGCCCAGAGTGCGATCGTAAGTCCTCTGATCAAAGGCGACATTGGTGCAAGTTTAAAGTAGCGACTCAAGCGAAGAATCTCTCTAAAGCGTGTATTATAAGTTCATTATATTATGCAGTTATTTATGTATATTTACTGAAAAATTGCTTGGATAAGTCTATATCTAACAATCGCTTTTTATCTTACCAATTGGCTGATGTAATACTTTCAATTCCCCAGTTTCTATTGAACGAAGTTGTCTGTGATTCTGTGGGTTCTGATTTAAGTATCCACATATGAGAATTTGAGCAACATCACCGTGAGTGACAAAAATAATTTGCTTATCTTTGTATAGACTGTCAATTTCTCTCACCGCAGATGTTGCACGTTCTAATACTTCATAGGTGCTTTCAACCCACCATTTTTTATGACATGGATTCTGGTAGTCTTCTAGCCAAACTTTTTGGTAATTGATATTTTCTGTGAGTTCCCATTCACCAAAAAAACGTTCTCGCAGACGACTATCGTAATAAATCTCCTTAGCTAAGAGAATTTCTGCAACCAACGATGAAGTTTGAACTGTTCTCAGAAATGGAGAACTATAGATAATATATTCACTTTCAGTATGAGTAGTTGCAATTAATTGATAAATACTATCTTTAATTTCTTGAATACCTTTTGCTGAAAGACCAAAATTTGTGATGCCATTCTTAATATCACTGACAATCAATCCTTGCTCGTTAGCTTCACTATGCCCATGCCGAAGAATATATAGAGTATTGGAGGAATTGTGTATAACTCCTAGATGGTTGTACATCCTCCAATTCAAGCAAGTCATACAACCTTTATGGTTGAGATAATTGTCGCTGTCTGCCAAGCACATAGGCATTTAGTCGATGTTAATCAACATTGCGTTTCCTAGATTCGCTGCATGGTTACAAAACTCTTTGACATATAGTCTTCGCCGAGGTATGTAAAGGATGTGAAAAAAAAGATAATTTATATATTTTGAACTATGGGGATTGAGGTGATCGCAGTTTAGTTTATCATTCCATTGTTCTTGTTTACTCAGTGTGATGAAGTTTTTCTCTAAGCAGAGTTTCTACCTTATTCTCTGGATTCTCAAGATCGAAAGGATAAGGTTGCTGTGTAGCGGGATCGCGACGACTCATCAAAACTTGCAACGCTGCCCAAATACTTCCTCGTCATTTCTATGTTCTGAAAGAAACCGCTTTAACTCAATATTAGTCATCTGGTTTAAGTCCTGAATCATAGAACAAAGTTCCAATTTCTATCTGGATCAATTATGACTGCAATTTCATCATTCATACCAGCCTGAATATAGAGCGTTTTCAGCTTTTGATCATAGCGGAAAACTTGAATAGACTGATACAGATTGAAGTTAATTTACATACTACTATCGATGTGCGATCGCACTCCACCAACCACAAGTCAATTTAGAACTTTACCACTTTTTGTATGGTAAAAATTTGCCAGACATAATAACTTTGACGCGATCGCCTTTTGGATCTTTTTCTTTCTCTACATCCAAAGTAAAATCAATTGCACTCATGATCCCATCGCCAAATTTTTCGTGAATTACCGCTTTCAAAGGCATTCCATACACTTGCATAATTTCGTAGAATCGATAAATGAGGGGATCGGTAGGAACAATAGGGCCTAATCCTTTAATCGGGTATTCAGTCAACTCTTCAATATAACTTGCATCTAACCCTAATGCCTCAACTAGTAACTTTGCCTCTTCGGGTGAAGCACTGGCTTGACGGTAGATAACAGCTGCAATCCATACCTCATCACGTCCTAGAATCTTTTCTAAATCAGCAAAAGAAAGTCCTTTTTCTTTTTTAGATGCTAAAAGCTTTTGAGCGATTTCGGGAATAGACATTGAAAACCTCAGAAAGTGATAGTTGTAATGAAAGCAACTGGCTGACCTTTGCAAGAAGTTTACTGGTTCGTTGTGGTGTAATGCAAGTTTTCTCAAGCGCCAGCATTAGAATTAAAAGGCAGGCTCATAACCACGATCAAATCTTGGTATCATATCAAGCCCGGCTAATCAATTACGATTAAAATTTCTCCGCGTCTTTTTGTCTCCGTGTCCCCGTGTCAACCTTAATGATAAGTCTTTAAGCGGACACAATGTCATCCTGCAACTCAAGCTATTAAGTTCATCAAGATGTCGGGGCTGTCAAAATCTTTGCAGTAGTATACTCTATATACGCAAAGACGCCCATAGGGCGTCTACAGCACTTTCTAGTTAATTTCTACTATCCCATGCCATCAACCACTGGATGGAAGTAGAAAGCAAATCCCAAGACTGTGTAGGCAGCTAACAGTAAAGTACCTTCTAGCCAGTTTGATTTGCCATCAGAACTAATGGTGTTAGCAATCAAAACCGAGACAGCTACAGCAACTAATTCAAAGGGGTTAAAATCCAAATCCATCGGTTGTCCGAGCAATCGCCCCGCAATCACTAACACAGGTGCGACAAACAAGGCAATCTGCATACTCGATCCCACTGCAACCGAAAGAGAAAGATCCATCTTATCTTTCATTGCCACGGTGACGGCTGTGGCGTGTTCAGCAGCATTACCTATGATCGGCACGATGATCACCCCTGTAAACAATGCTGTTAAACCGAGTTGGGAGGTGGCAACTTCCAAAGAATCCACGAGTAATTCTGACTCGAATGCCACCAGAAGTGTACATACTAACAACACCCCAACCCATAACGAAACATTGGGTTTTTCATGAGAAGTTTCTAGAGCCTCTGTTTCTGCTACTCCCACTTCGTAAAGATAAGAATGGGTTTTCATAGAAAACAGCAGAGTCAAGGCATAGACGAGGATTAATACTACAGCCACTGCTAAGGACAAATTTTGCAGTGTTTTTTCATCAATTCCTGGCGAAGTAAAATCCATCGCTGTTGGCAACAAAATAGCAACCACAGCCAAATTCATTGCAGCAGCATTCATTCGTGCCACAATCGGCTGAAATGTCTGTTCTTTGTAACGCAGTCCCCCCAACAGCATCGATAGTCCCATTACCAGTAGTAAGTTACCTATAATCGAACCGGTAATACTAGCTTTGACTACATTCACATATCCAGCTTTTAAAGCAATGAGAGCAATAATTAATTCTGTTGCATTACCAAAAGTAGCATTTAAGAATCCCCCTAGTGTAGGGCCAACTACTACAGCTATTTCTTCTGTGGCTGTACCCATCCAAGCTGCCAAGGGTAGAATTGCCAACCCAGCTGTGATGAAAACTATTAAATCTCCCCATTCTAAAAAGTGAGCCGCCAAGGAAATGGGGATAAACAGTAACAAAATTAAAAAGAGAAGATTTTTACCTGACATTTGCCATTTCAATTTGAGGGTATCAGTCACAGATGTACCTACAACCAAAAGTCCAAAGCTGTTGGCTGTTAACTATGGACAACCTTAACGCAGAATTTCAAAAATTCAATAGGTGAGTCTGATTGCAGACTCCAGAATACTCTTAAATAGGGGTTTAGTCATTCAAAAATTTTCTTATTTCAGTATTGACAGCAAGGTTTATAAAATTAGGTTGCTTTTTACTGAGCATTTGTAACTTTTTGTTATAAAAGTTTTTATTTTTCCGGGAATCTTACACCAGAAAATATGCTTAATATATTAAAAGACAATTAAATTTTGTAGCACTGCCAATGAAAAACTCATTCAATTATGGACTTTTTCAATGGCTTGTTATTGCCTAGTTTCGGGGAAAAAGGCTGCTTGTTAATCTAGACTATCTCCAATACTCAGATAGCTTTTTTTCCAAATTGCATCTGTCCTTATAGATTTTATCTAAGCTAACATTTGTAGGATGCCGCTATAAAAGGTAGATGGATGGTTGTTTGTCGGCACAACTGCAAGTATTCTTGATTTTGGATAACACTACATGACTTCTGCTGCTGAACTGCCAGCTGGTGCTGGCACAAATTTGACATCGCAAGAAAATATTAAACCCACGAAAATGCCTGAAAACAGGAAACTGGCTACGGGTGTTTACGTTACTGTCCACGGTCATTTTTACCAGCCACCACGGGAAAATCCTTATTTGGATGCGATTGAGCGCCAAGGAGGAGCAGCACCTTTCCATGACTGGAATGAGCGAATTCACCACGAGTGCTATCGCCCTAATGCCTTTGCTAGGGTGTTAAACGATCGAGGAGAAGTACTGGGGATCGTAAATAATTACGAGTATTTGAGCTTTAATATCGGCCCAACACTGATGTCATGGCTAGAACGCCACGATGTCGAAGTTTATCAGCGAATCTTGGAGGCGGATCGCAAAAGCTGCGATCGCTTGAATGGACATGGCAATGCGATCGCGCAGGTATACAACCATATCATCATGCCTCTTGCCAACGAGCGTGACAAATACACGCAGATTCGCTGGGGCAAAGCAGACTTCCGATCCCGATTTGGACGTGATCCCGAAGGAATGTGGTTGGCGGAAACTGCTGTAGACTACCCGACTTTAGAAGCTTTAGTCAAAGAAGGCATTCGCTTTATTGTTCTGGCACCTTCGCAAGCCCAGCGTTGCCGTCTCCTACCTACCCATGAAAATCCTCATCCAGAATGGCACGAAGTTGGTGGTAGTCAAATTGATCCCACACGTCCTTATCGTTGCTATCTCAAACCTACACTCAGCACTGCATCCTCACCATTAAGTGCGGTTTCTTTGTCTGCCAGGGATGAAGATGACGAGATCCCATCGCTCCCCGCGTCTGAAGAATCTCCATACATAGACATATTCTTCTATGATGGCCCGATCTCACGTGACATGGGATTTAGCGACGTCTTATTCAATTCCCATCACTTAATGGGGCGGGTTGGTGCAGCAGTACGTGGGGATCATCGCCCCGCCCAATTAATTTCTGTGGCGACAGATGGAGAAACCTTTGGACACCACAAGGGAGGAACCGAAAAAACTTTAGCTTACGCTTTTATAGAAGAGTTTCCCCGTCAGGGCTGGAAAGTTACGAATTTTGCCCACTATCTCAGCTTAAATCCTCCCACTTGGGAAGTGGAATTAAAACCAGTCACTGCTTGGAGTTGCGCCCACGGTGTTGATAGATGGCAAGATAACTGCGGTTGCGGTGGCGGCGGCGAGTGGCATCAACTATGGCGTCGCCCGTTAAGAAATACTTTAAATTGGCTGCGGGATCAACTTATAGAAGTATATGAAGAACATGGCAAACTGTTTTTTAACGATCCCTGGCAAGCACGAGATGAATATATAGAAGTAATTCGCGATCGCTCTCCTGCCAATGTTCACCGCTTCCTCTGTCGCCATCAAAACCACAAATTATCGGATGCAGAACGAGTAGATGCTTTGCGCTTATTGGAAATGCAGCGTCACGCGTTACTGATGTTCACTAGTTGCGGCTGGTTTTTTGAAGAAATCTCACGCCCAGAAGGAACGCAGATTCTACGTTATGCGGCTCGTGCCTTGGAACTAGCAGGAGATGTGGCAGGAGTGCAATTAGAAAAAGGTTTTCTCAAGCGCCTCACTCTTGCTCCCAGTAATGTCGATCTGTTCAAACACGGTGGCGAAGTATATCGCCAACTAGTGATGACTTCGCAGATTACCTTTAAGCAAGTTGCCGCTCACTATGCGATCGCTTCATTGTTTAACAATCACAAAGCCGAAACCCGTAATGAAGTAGCGGCAAACAATGGTGCCGTAAAACATCACCACCTCTATCAAAAGCGCGTCTATTGCTACAATCTTCACGAGCAAGATTACCAGCTACAACGCTTGGGATCGTTAACAATGGCAATAGGCCATTTGAAATTGGTGTCAGAAATTACTTGGGAAAGCGAACATTTGGTGTTTGCAGTTCTACATTTAGGAGGGTGGGATTTTCACTGTTGCATTCAACCATTTCAGGGAAGACGTGCTTACAGTCAACTCAAAGAAAAACTGTTAGCGTCTATGCAACAAGCTAGTGCAGCTCGCACGATTGCAGTCATGATGCAGTTGTTTGGGGATCAGGCATTTGGCCTAGAAAATCTCTTTGCTGAGGAACGTTACCGCCTGATGCAACTGCTCAGTCAGGAAACTCTGTCTCGTTTAGATCAGCTTTACACACAAACATATCGAGACAATTATGGTGTGTTAATGGCGTTCCACCGGGATGGGCTAGAAGCACCGCAAGAGTTGCAGGTAGCAGCAGAAATTGCCTTGGGTTATCGCTGTATGACAACATTGCGATCGCTAGAGCAAGAGCTAACCGAACTGCAATTAAGCATGAATTATATAGTGGAATTAGAAGCGATCGCGAACGAAGCAAAACATTTGCGCTGTCGGTTAAATAACCTCCAAGGCAAGCAGATGTTAGAGCAGATCATTTTGCGATTGCTTTGGCAACTGTTACACGATGCTAACGGTACCTTTGATGCAGATTTGTTGCGGTTGGAAAGGTTGATTGATGTAGCGTATCAGCTGAATATCGGCATTTCCTTAGCTCGCTCTCAAGAACTTTATTGGAATTGTCTGCACAATCAAATTCCATCCCAGTACAACTTGGAAATTGGCAAAAATGAGGATCTAACTAGATGCCGTCAATTGTTGAAGTTAGGACAAAAGTTAGGCGTTGATGTTGGTTGTTATTTGAATCAGTTGGGCTGATATTTTCTTAAATTGGGCTGACGTCTGTAGGCGTTAGCCTTTCCTTTACTTAAAATTGACACGTATCTATATCAAACTTTAGTTGAATAATATTTATTTCTACCTTACTCCTTGAGATTGCAAAAGCTCACTAACCCAATTCCAACTTTCTTGTGAAAGAGCAGGTATAGGTTGTTGAGTATAATCAATCACTAAATCATAATTTCCTTCGTAGTACAAATCATTAATTAAAGGTTGTATTTCTAACAATGGTTCTGAATCATCTTCGCGTAAAGGTAAGAAGAAAGAAGGGATAGGATTTTGTAAATTAAATGGATATAAATCTGCTTTGGGACGCTTGGATGCACAACTAACTAAAATCCGATAGTCAGTTTGGATATAATTTGGTAGTTTCTCAATTGGTTTACCATCTCGCAGTAAATCAATTTCGACTAAATTTGTATTAGTTGCTAGAATCTGCAACCGTTTTTTAATATAGGAATTTCGTCCTTCCCCAGGACGTTTATTTTTAGGAGAAAGAATTTCAATTACAGTCACAACTTCTTGTGTGGCTATATCTCGCACTTCTAAGAAAGTTTCTTTGACTGTTTGTGGCATTGTCAAATCAACAGTCACAGCTTCGACTATCGGAGATGCGATCGCAATATTAGCTGATGGTGTTAATTGTTGTTTTTGCAGACTTTCAACAGCCACATCTGCAACACCGACTAAAAGCGAATCATCATCTATTGTTTGGTATACTCTTTTTTCGATGGCAACTTTATATTTTGGACGCAATTGAGGATTAAGTTTACGAAAAATTGCAGCGATGAGCAGATTATGAACTTCCGACCAAAATAAGGGATTTTCTAAATAAGGGTTCATCCCCGGAAACAATGAAGTCATTACAGCACCTCAAAAAGTTACAGCCTACCAACCGTCTGTAGTGGTGCTAGGGTAATAGCTAAATTATATCGTCGTAAAGCGATCGCCTCACGGTGAGCCAGTTCATTTCCATATGCGATACGGGGATATGAACTCTAGCTTTAATGCTCTATTGCAGTTGAGCAGTCTTGGCCCGGAAGATAAAATTAGGATTGATCCCTGGTGGAGTGTCTACTGTGCCGAAGGCGTATCTGGTTGCGATTAGTAAACGATCGCTCTTTGCTGATTGCTGCTCCCAATATACATTCACTGCGATCGCAATGCCTGTACCGGATCGAGTTGACTGGCTCGCAGTGCCGGGGGAAATCCGGCTCCCACACCAACTACTAATGCCGAACCCAAAGCTAGAGCCGCAATCCTGACTTCAAACTGATAGGGTAAATCGAAGATCTCGGTGACGTTTGCCGCTACGACATGGACTACTCCCAACGCTACAGTACCGCCAACTAGGCTCAGAAGCGCCGCCTCCAAAACAAATTGGAGCGCTATATCGTGTTGAGTCGCTCCTACAGCTCGGCGAATGCCAATTTCAGATGTGCGTTCGGTAACGGAGGCAATCATAATGTTAGCAATGCCCACACCTCCTACTAACAGAGCGATCGCTCCTACTACCATCAGCCCTCTTGTTGCCAACTCAAGAGTTTTTTGCTGCTGGATTAGGTCTTCTACATTGTTCCAAGCCCAGAAGCTAAAACCAGGATAGCGTTGTTCTAACAATTCTACAGCGCGATCGCTCAAGTCTTCTAAATCTTCGAGTCTGTAAGGACGAATTTGAATGCTGCCAATGTCTTGTTTGCCGCGCAGAGCATTATAAACCGCCATCGGGACAAGAATTTGACTTTCGGGAGGAGAATCATCGTCTGGACGCATTTCTAGCACTCCTACAACCACGTAAACTCTGCGCCCAACTACAATTTGCTCTCCCACCGGATTGCGATCGCCAAACAGTTCTTTGACCAAAAATTCATCAATTACTGCTACAGGACGATAGTTGGCAAAATCGGTAGCAGTAAAAAACCGTCCCCTCACCAAATTTTTTCCCGAAGTTAATAAATAATCTTGGGTTACAGGCGACATTGAGGGCAGATATTCTTGATCTTGAAAGACTGTAGGCATCTGTCCTGCCCAATTCAGGGCGCTCATTGCCTGAACCCCGGTGAGTCGCTGGCGCAAAAATTCCATGTCCTCCAAGCGGAGTTGCAGGACAATGCGATCCGGTTTCCACTGGGGATAGAGCGTGATTTGAGGAGCGCCTCGTTCTGCTAATTGTCGGGCAATGACAGCGCGACTGATGCTGCCAGCTTGTAGCGTCGCACTCACCGCCGCTACTCCCATAAATACCCCCAACATTGATAAAGTAGAGCGCAAAGGATGACTGCGCAGGGAGCGGTAGGCAAGATTGAGTAAATCGAATGGTGAAATGCCCATGAATTTATACTCTACTGAGCAACTACAGGTGTTCCTGGCTCTAAATCGGACTCGGAGGTTGGTATAATTACGCGATCGCCTAAGTCTAAGCCAGAGGTGACTTCAACGTTTGTTAACCCTTCCAATCCCAGTTTCACCAAGCGTTTTTGGGCGTTGCCTTGGCTGTCTCGCACCCAAACAAATGGTTCAGACTCCTCGCGTTGAATGGCTTCAGTCGGCAATACGACTACGTTTTGCCGTTGTTTGAGCAGGATCTCGACATTGACGCGGCTACCTGGAATCAGCGTGCGAGTGGGAGTATCTAGCAGCACGATCGCTGGCACTGCTGGTTGCTCCGAGCTGCTCGACTTGCTCGTTTTTTGCGAGCCGCCCGATGGTTCTGCTTCCTCTGCCTTCACTGCTTGAGGATACAAACTTTGAATTCTACCTGTAAATGTCTGGCGATCGCTACCAATTGCCCTAACACGAGCCAATTGGTTCGGGCGGACTTGGGTAGCGTTGAGGGTGGAAAGTTGAAGTTTCACCAAGACTTGCCTGGGATCGCCGACAGTAAGTAGATTTGTGCGGAATTCAACTCCATCTCCATTTTTGACATTAACCCCTAGCACAACACCATCAATTGGTGCAGTCACAATCGAGTCTTGCACTTCTTGCTGAATCCGTTTGCGTTCCAACTGGAGTGCCTCTAGTTCGAGGGCAGCAGTACGCGCATCTGCTTGGGCATCGCGCAATTTAGCCCGTGTCTCGCGGAGTTTATCTTCTTGTTCGTAGACTTGTACTCGCGAGATCGCCCCCTCTTTTGCCCCAGCAACCAAAGGACGGAGTTTTAATTCATCTGCTCGAATTTGCTCTTTTGCTTCAGCAATTTGCAGGCGGTGACGTTCTAAAATTCGTCGCTGCTGTTGAATTTTTACCTCCTGATTGGCGAGGGCTGTTTGTCGCTCTGGGTAGCGCAGAGTAATCAGCGTTTGTCCAGCTTGAATGCGATCGCCAGGTTGTACCAAGACTCTTTCCACCGCTCCTTCTGTGGGCGAGGTGAGAATTTGCTGATCGCGCAGTTCCACTACACCACTTTCGTTGATTGTGGATTCTACAGTACCTCGCTTGACTGGGAGCAAGCGGACTGCCACTGGTTCTTCTCGGTTCAAGACAAGATTGGAAATTTGCCAACCGCCCACCCCAATCACAGCCAGTATAACTGCGCCAACCAGCCATTGACTGTTGAATTTAAATTTGCCGATTTTTACGTTGCCCTTACCGAGCATCGCCTTCCTCCTTTGCTGCTCCCAACAATGCGAGCTGGATTCCCAGCCACGATTGCATTGGCTGGTACTGTAAAATCAACTACCGCACCTGCACCGACAATTGCACCATCCCCAATCCAAGCACCCTGCAACAAGACTGCCCGCATACCAATCCAAACATCGTTGCCGATCGCTATACTAGTGAGTGGCTCGGACGGTTGAGCAGGCGTAGCAGCGAAAGTATCTGCAATCACCACTTCGCGGGAAATCAACACGTAATTACCAATCGTGACGCGGTTATTAGTAGCAATAATTGCTCCGGCAATCGTGCAGTAATCGCCAATTTCGACCTCACCACAAGGGCCAAGGTCGAAGAAAGTGTCAATATATATACCCGTATTATTGCCAACACGGAGACCACAGGGGCGTTGACTGCGATAGTGCAGAAATACATAAGCGCTGTGCAACCAACTGCGATCGCCAATTGATACATTGGGCGGCAGCGATCGCCCAAACCAGTCGTGGGATAGCCACAGCGAACTCATCGCCTCACCTCTCTAGCAGGATTGCCCGCCATAAACGCCCCAGCAGGCACGTTAGAAGTAACAACCGACCCTGCTCCAATCCGCGCCCCCGCCGCAATTTGCACGCCTTTGAGGATAATTGCGCCAATACCGATTTGGACGTCATCTGCAATTACTACCGGCTCTGTCACTAAGGGCGGGCGCTGGGTGTGATCGCCATTTGGGGCAATCGCGATCGCATCTAGTCGCCGCAAATCTGGATCGCGGGGATGGAAGTCGCTATCGGCGATCGTCACATTGTAGGAAATCAGGACGCGCCTGCCGACCGTAATCGATTCCGCGCACCAAAATACCGCCCCGACGAGGGTAGAATCATTTCCAACGACAATTTTGCCTTCTGGCTCTACCGAGAACACCGTCCAAGTATAAACTTGTACGTTTTTGCCCAGAATTAAACCCGGATTTTGTTGACTGCGAAACGGCTGAAAACTCTCTTTCCGCTCCAGATAGCAACCAGGCTCGATCCAAATATTATCAGGCAAGGTGCTGTAGTCCCACTCTCCCGTAAACTCGCGGGTGTCCATCTAGACCTCCTACTCAATTTGTTCCAAAATCTCCCCCAGTACCAAGCGGGAGTCAAACCAAGTTCGCGCCAATTCCCGTGCTGCCTGCTGGTGGCTGTTGTAGTCCCCTTCAACCATCGCGATCGCCTCTACTGCCTGATTAAGGTCAGTAAATGCCAACAGCCCCAGTTCTGTGGGAATATACTTAGTAAACCCCGTATCCTGTACTACTACAGGGCGACCAGCTGCTAAATAGCAGACCGAACGGCAACTAAACCAGCCGCAACGAGTAGCAACATAAACGTTTTTTGCCACTCCGAACTCCCCGCGAGACTGTTCTATATATGTGCGGTAAGTGGCAGCGGCAGCGGAGGTGGCTGTAGCATCGACTACCGACCAGCCTAGCGATCGCCAGCGCTCTAGGGGTGCTTCACCATTGACATTGATCGTCACCTCGAAGGATGCTGGCAAGCGTGCGGGAAGTGCCTCAATCCGCTCGAACTCTAACTCTTTGGAGCCGTATTTGACACCATTGTGAATAATCGGCTGCTGATAATGATTCCAAGTCATGACCGTTGTCCATTGCTGGGCGGGCGGTTGAGGATGCCAACAATCTAAGACAACTGGGGGGCGCGTCGGTTGCCAAGGAATGCCAAATGTCGGCAACGGACAATCTGCTTGCCCCAGGCGCAGGGCGTAAGTAAAAAAGCGATCGTGAGCGCGCCAACCCCAACGCTGCTGCTCAATTGGCTGCTTGTCCCATTGGGGAAAAATCACAAAGTGATTCCAGCCTGGATCGGTGTCGATTAATATTTTGTTGGCACAGTGCAGGTATTCATCCCGCAGCAAACTACCGCCAGAAACGTTGAGTAACAAAGCTGCTTCCGCCGCTACCTCTGCCATCGTCGCGGCATCTAACCCGTAGGTTTGCCCATCGACAGCGCGATAGTGCCAGCGTTGTGCCAGTGTGGGAGAAAGCAGGGCGAGCGATCGCACCAGAAATTCAATTCCATAACTGGGATCTTCTTCATACATTCCCGTTTCTGGGTTGTAGCTGTAGGAAGGGATACCAGGATCTTCCAGATAGTACACCTCAAATCCCAGTTGTTCTAACCCTAGCGCGTACTGTCCGTAATCCCAAGCCACACCGCCTACAGGGCTGGTAACAATCATACCAGTAACGATCGCTTTCATCGCCGCACCTCCAGCACTTGACGATAGAGCGATTCGTAGTCATCTACCATGCGGCGGTAGTCAAAACGGGCGATCGCTCCTCGGACGCGGTGGCGATCTAAAGCTAGTGTATCGGGGATGAGTGCAGCCAGTGTATCGACGTCGGCGGCGTAATATCCCGTTACCCCTGGTTCCACAATCTCGGCAACCGCACAGCGATTGATGGCAGCAACGGGTGTTCCACAGGCCATTGCTTCCACCATGACTAGACCGAAGGCTTCAGAGGCATTGATGGGAAACAGTAGCGCCGCCGCTTCTGCTAGTAGTTTGTTCCGTTCTGGCACGCCGACAAATCCAATATATTCCACTTGCTTGCCGTCTACCCAAGGTTTGACTTCCGTATGGAAGTAATCCCCTGCCTGTCCTGCCATCACCAGCCGCATTCCCACCTGCTGCGCGATTTGAATTGCTTCTAAAGCTCCTTTTTGGTGAGTTAAGTGTCCCAAAAAGACCAGGTAATCGCCACTTTTAGCTTGAAAGGGAAAAGCATCGATGTCAACACCGTTGTAAATAACGGGGACGCGATCAAGGGCGGCAAACTTGCTGCGGTGATACTGGGAGACTGCGACAACTTGGGTTTCAGGATAGCGACTGTAACAGCGAATAATATCTTTCGTAGGGTTGATATGGTAAGTGTGGACAACGGGTGTGTGTACCAATCGAGTGAATGGCAGGGCGTGATGGTAGGCGTGGCTGTGAATGATGTCAAAGCGATCTGCTTGCTCGAAGACATCTGCTACGTGCATAATTTCGTGGAACTCGTAGTAAGTCCACAACATCGAGTCTTCCTTGTAGCCACGGGGGTAGACAGCGTGCAGTGTCGCAGCAGTTTGGGAATCCCCCGTAGCAAATAGCGTCACATCGTGTCCTCGCTGCGTCAATTCTGCTGCCAGCAAAGACACGATTTGTTCGATTGAACTACCGATGTCAGGTCGAGTCGGAAGGGCGATCGGTGATACCAAGGCAATTCGTAAGCGATCGCTCATGGTTTTCCTCCTTATCTAGCCAGTACCAACGGTCGGCAATTTTGTCAAGTAAATCTTCGACACACGCAGTATTCCGACGGGGTGCGAGGCACCAGCGCAGATACCACAGTGTTTTGAGAATTTCGCAACCAGCCAGCGTCCGGTCGAAACTGGGGCGATCAAGTGGAGGGGCGTGTCGGGCAAACTCATCCAGGTAAACGGCAAGCAAGCGCGGCTTCTCTGCTCCCCAGCCTGCTAATAACCTCACCACATCCCACGCTGGTACGCCAATTGCTGCCCATTCCCAATCAATCGGTCGAATACCTACTTCCGGCTGAACGATCAGGTTATGGCAGGACATATCGCCATGTACCAGCGTGTGCGGTTGTTCTTCCAACTCCGCAATTAATTCATCCAATCGCGACATGAGAGAGTCGAAACGAGCGATCGCCTGCGGTTGATACTCTTGTATGCTTTGACGCGCCATCTCAGCCAGATAACGATAAAAAACGGCTTTGTGTTCAACTAAACAATCGAACTCGCGCAACTGCGCATCTCGACGGTAGTAGGTGGCGTGCATCCGCGCCAGCCAGCGAAAAGCAGCGAACCATTCCTCGACATCGCAGTATTCCAACTTCCATTCGCCCACATCTTCCAAAAACAGCCAGTAGCGATGGTTCGATTCGTCGTAGAGCGAGGCGTACAATGCAGGTGTACCGAGATGCCGATTGGCAAGCAATCGTTCGTAGATCCAGACTTCTTTACCGCAATGGCGGATGTGGCGATCGCATTTGAGTTGCAACTGTTTGAAAATGACACTCAACTGCTGATTGTCATCCAACGTCACTGTCAACCGTTCGATCGGATGAGTGCTGAAACTGTAGAGCGGCTGAGACTGAATCGCCACAATTTGTAGCGCTCGCCCCAAATAGCGACTCAACCCCTGTTCCAGTATAGCCGTGGGAGCAAGTAAATTTTCGTCGATTTGGGTTGCACTCATTGCGATCGCTCCTGCGTTGCGGTGGGATTGTGAGTCAGATTAACCAAGTGTCCGTGCTCGATTGCCAACCGCAGATCGCAGTTTTCCAAGGTACTGAGTCGATGGGCGATCGTCAAAGTCGTGCGTTTGTCCATCAGTCGCTCCATTGCCTCCATAATTGCAGCTTCAGTTTTGACATCAACCGAACTGGTTGGTTCGTCCAAAATCAATATTGGTGCATCCTTAAGAAACGCCCTGGCAAGGGAAATTCGCTGTCGTTCGCCCCCGGAAAGCCGCATTCCCCGTTCTCCCACCCGCGTCTCGTAACCGTGGGGCAAATCCAAAATAAACTGATGGGCGTTTGCTGCCTGGGCGGCGGCGACAATCTCCCCATGACTTGCCCCCGGACGGGCATAGGCGATATTTTCCGCAATACTGGTGGAAAATAGTACGGGTTCTTGCAGCATGATGGCAAATTGATTGCGTAAATCTTGCAGCTTGTAGTCCCGCAAATCTACCCCATCCAACAAAATCCGCCCTGCTGTTGGATCGTAAAAGCGAGTCAGCAAACTGACGAGGGTTGTTTTCCCCGCTCCCGTCGTGCCGGCAATTCCTACTCGCGCCCCAGGGGGAATGCTAAAGCTAATCTGATGCAGCACTTGGGTGTCGCCGTCATAGCTAAATGAGACGCGCTCGAAGACTACTGCACCCTTGGCTCGCTGCAACGGTTTGGCGTCGGTTTTTTCCAAGACATCTGGTGCTTGATTGAGTAAAGTAAAGGCACGCTCTGCACCGATCAAAGACCCTTGCAAGCTGGCGACATTCTTACTCATCGATTCGAGCGGTTTGTACAACTGTGACAGGTAGCCCAGCACTAGCAGTAGATTCCCCAAAGATAGCTCTTGACTTTGCACCAGCCGCACTCCCACATACAGCACTGCTGCCGTACCTACTGCTGTAGTTAAGGCAATCAGCACGCCCAAACTGCCCTCGATAAAATTGAGCCGCAGTTTCGCCCACAACGCATCCTGGGCGCGGCGGACAAAGCGATGCTGTTCTCTATCTTCTTGTGCAAATGCCTTGACGACGCGCATTGCTGCCAATACTTCCTGAACCACTGAGAAGGCAGCACTTTCCAGCTTTTTGGCTCCCCGCCACTGCTGGCGCAACCTTTGTCCGTACAGCCGCGAGAGGAAGTACAACAAAGGCGAAATCAGCAGCGCAATCATAGCAAGTTGTAGGTGAATGCGAGCGCTGACATAGAGCATACTGAAGAAAGTGGCGGCGGAGGTGACGAGGGGAATCACACCGTCAACCGCAATCCATTGCAGCGCGGGCGCATCGTGTTGTACCCGATAGTTAGTGTCGTGGGTTCCCTTGGAGTCGTGATAGGAAAGCGATAGCTTTTGAGCGTGGCGAAACAGCCGCGCCCGAAAATTTAAAACTAGCTTTGCACCCGTATAGGTTTGCAGCATCGATCGCCCTAGCCCCAACAGCTTGCCGCCGACGACGATCGCTACCGACAAAACTACGGCGAAAATCAAGACTGCCTGGTTTGAGCCAGTTATTGCTGCGGGGAGAATAACTTGCAAAAAGTAAGGCAATGGCTGCGCACCCAAAACACTATCAACAATGATCGCCACTGGTAGCGGTTGCAGGAGCGTGAACGGAATTGATAATAAACTCAAAAGCAACATCGCTCCCAGATGCCAGCGAAACGGTTGCACCTCGCGCCAGATTCGCCGATAGAGCTTGCGGTTGCTCTCAGGAATTGCTCCCACTATTCGCCTCCAACTGTCTTCACCTGTTCGATCGCCTCTAAAACAACAGCGGAGGCAACCGCACACTCGTAAAGTGATCGCACCAGCAACAACAATGCGATCGCCCCCAACTTAGCAACTGCACTCCAAACTTGATCGAGCGACGCTCCGACAGTAAGTCCGACAAACAGTAAAACCAGCATCCAACCGAGTCTCGACCACCTCGACCAAGTCCGCAACCGTACCAACTGTTGTCCGCCGCCGTGTTCTTCAATTGCCATCAACAGGCGAGTACTACCAAACAACCCACCTGGTACTTCCAAATCCCAACGATCAAAGTTACCGCCACGCTGAATGCGGTGTCCGGCAGATTGGATCGCCGTCTCAATTGCAGTCAGCCATCCTTCAGGCGCACGCCAACTTGTACTCCAAAGTGTTGATATTCTTTGTATGGGCAGCACTAAATTCGCCATCCCATACCAGCGCCAAGGTTGCAATCCGTAGCGGAACCGCCCTTTGAGACGAGCCAAGGGTTGCAGTAGATAAAGCACTGCAGTCAAGCTATAACGCCGCCAGCGATCGCACCGGGATTTCGGCTGACTGGGGAACGTGGCGCGTGCGGCACAGCGCCCAGCTTGCACTAGCGTTACCACCACTGCAACCACAGTAAGGGGCAATACTAACCACAAAGGAGTCCAGAAAAACCCCAGCAAGCTCAATCCCACTAATGCCAATACAACCAGATACCATTCCGGCATCAACAGCAATGTTCTTAGCATCCCTGGTACTGGCTGATAAATAGATTGAAACAGCGCCGAACCCCAAATGCCGTAGAATACCCGCTCCTGCACGCTCAGGGCGTACATGACACTCGGCCCGTAGATGCGTCCCGACCAGGTCAGATGTCCCAGGATGTTATATTTATCAGGCCATTTCTGCTCTAGGAGAGCTTCGGCTTTACCATAGCCCTGTTGTTGTTTCCAGTAACGCCAAACTGAGTTGCGGCGATGATGCCAAACCACAGCTGCCGGACTAAATCCAATCGTCCAGCCTTGGTTTTGCAATCGCCAGCAAATGTCAACGTCATCACCCGCCGTCCGAAACTGAGGATCGAACCCAGCGATCGCCTCCAGGCAAGATTTGCGAAATGCCATATTACAACCAGGAATATGCTCCGCCTCTTGGTCAGAAAGGAGGACGTGAGATGGGCCTCCTGGCGCATTGGCGACACACTGGGCTACCCAACCATCTTCTGGTGGGGGCAAATTGGGGCCGCCCACCCCTGCATGGGAGGTTTGCATAAAAGTGATAGCCAGATAAGTTAACCAATGCGGATCGGGATAGGCATCGTCGTCAATGTATGCTATAATATCCCCTTGTGCTGCTTGCATTCCCACGTTACGGGCATTGCTCAAGCCGCCCTGAGGAATGCGGATCAGCCGGACATCGTACTCGCTGGCGATCGCTGCTGTTTTATCTGTGGAGCCATCATCAACCACAATAGTTTCATAGCGTGGATACTCCAGTTCTGCCAGCCTTGCCAGACATTCGCGAATTGTGCGGGAGCCGTTGTAGCTGCACACCACCACCGAAATCTTGGGAAAGGACAAATCTGCTGGCAACGGCACTTGTGCAAATGCCTGACGCACAGCAGTCAAAGCAGGTTTAGGGCGGCGCTGACGGTCGGTGAGTCCAAAATCCCAGTCCTCAATGTCGTAGCCACCTCGATACCATTCATCCGTCCAAGCAAAAACAAACGCCCCCGCACAGCCCGATCCAAAAGTCGTGCGGATCTGCCAATCGAGGATTTCTGCCTGCTTTTGTTTACCATTGCGGCGGCTGTCCAAGCCTAGCTCCGCAATTAGTAAGGGGCGATCGCCTGCCAGATTTTGCAAGCGAGCAATATAAGCAGCCAAACGACTCTGTTGCTCCAGGTAGACATTGAAACAAACAAAGTCAACAAACCGCAGTTGTAAATACTCTGTAGTCGGATAATTGACGTAGGTAGTCAAGCTATCGGGATCTTCGCGTTTAACAATCTCATACAGGCGCTCTAAAAATTGCTCGACGCGGTGACGACTGTACCAACGCACGATTCCAGCCGGAATTTCGTTGCCGATCGCGTAACATAATAGGGCTGGATGCCCCGCACAACTACGTACGCTAGCACGAATACGCTGTTCGAGCGATCGCACCCGTTTTCGGTCGTCTAAAAACGCAATATGCTGCTCCCACGGCAGTCCTATCATTACCCAAAGACCGTACTTTGCTGCTAGATCGAGCAACCAAAGCGGCGGTACAGTGTAAGTCCGCACCGCGTTAATCTTATTCGTTACCATAGCAGCAAAATCGTCAGCGACGATATCGGGACTGGGATATAAATTGCCTGCTGCATCTGGGTGAAACGTACCGTAGGTCACACCTCGGATGTAGAGCTTTTCACTCCCCACAAAAATAAATTTACCCCGAACTTGTGGTCGCACTATTGGTGCTGCGACACCTGATGAGCTTGAGTAACCAGGAGAGGTTGCCAGTTGAGCAGGTATGCTGTTTGTTACCTTCTCGAACCGCATAAGGAAAATCAGTTGGCAAATAAACCCTAAATAACTAGGTTATGAGTCAAACCTTGAGAAAACCTTAAATCTACCTTCAAATTGGCTTAAGGTTTTCTTTACTCCTGCTCCTTGTCCCCACCTCCGGTGTGTCCTCTTTCAATCTGGTAAAGAGAATTAAGAGCCTCTGGCTCTTGTTGATCATGGAACAATAGAACCTACTCATAAACATTTAGCCATTGTTCAACATGAATAAAATCGCTATATTCTTTTCCTGTTCCCTTATTTATTTCCCGAATGCAACGGTAGCTCAACTCTGAAACACGCACCGCCCATTGGCTGATTAAACGCCACAATTATACCACCGTGGGCTTCCACGATCGCTTTGGCAATTGCCAAACCTAGTCCCGTGCCTCGCTGCTGCCCGCTATGAAAGCGTTCAAAGATGTGTTGGAGGAGATCGCTCGGAATGCCCCGTCCTGTATCCGCAATTTCAATCCATGCCATATCTCCAACGACTTTGAGCCGCAGATCGATGCGTGTCCCTTCGGGAGTATGGCGGATGGCATTATCCAAAATGTTTGACAAGACTTGTTCGAGCCGATCTGGATCGCCCCGCACCACGACTTTCTTGGCAATAGTCGTCTGAAAAACGCGCTGCCCCATCATCAGGCGAAACTGGGCGGCAACCTCAGTACATAACTCCGATAGCTCGACAGCTTGCAGATCAAAAGTTGCCGAGCGATCACTTCGTACCAGTAATAATAGATCTCTGACTAGCCGCTCGGTACGGTTGAGTTCGCGGCGCATCGTCCGCAGCAAGCGCGTGTTTTCTTCAGGAGTTGTTGCTACTCCTCGCAGCAGGAGATCGGCATAGCCGCCAATTACTGTCAGTGGTGTGCGGATCTCGTGTGATACATCCGCCAAAAACTGACGTAATCTGTCTTCCGATTGCGTTTTGACTGCTAGGGCGCTTTGCAGCCGCTCAACCATCTCATCAAACGAGCGAGCTAACCGACCAATTTCATTTGTACCTGGTTTTAGGTCGCTCCGTTGTGACAAATCGCCCTGGGCAATCCGATCAGCAACAGCAGTCATGGACTCCAGTGGGCGCAGGTTGGTGCGTACCATGAAAAAGATTGCCACAGTCGCGATCGCCAACAAAATCAGGCAAGATAAAATCGTCGAAAGCAAGTGTTGGCGTACCAATCGGTAGCTGCTCTCTAGCGAAGTACTTAGCACCACTACACCTCGCGGTGCTTGGCGGGGAGGAATTGGTACAAGCGCCACCAGGATATTGTGACCATGTCTATCATTGATAATGTAGTTTTGCTCCAATTTGCCTGCTAAAGCTGGCGCGTACCAATCTTTAGGTAACTCAGGCGGTGCTGGTTCGCCAATTGTACTATTGTGGCGACCAATTACTCGCCCGTAGCGATCAACAATTAACGCTCCTGTGTCAATTGAGGTGAGATCTATGGCAAGTTGGTTGGCAAGTGATCGAAGTTTTTCATCATTGACTGTCTGATTTAATAATTCTGCATCAATAATCGGCTTTGCCTGTGCTCGCAGACGGATACTCTCGCGCTCAATCAAAAAGTTACGCAAGTTGTAGTAGTCATGAGTCAGCAAGAACAATAGCAAAGGAGCAACCAACGCCAGAGTACTTAGCGTTAAGCGCCAGCGCAGTTTCATAAGCTGGTTTGGTTGTCTGAATGAATAGCAACTGTACTCGAATTACTTGTAGACGGGACTTTTAACATATAGCCGATACCACGTACAGTTCGAATTAAACCAGGTGGCTCTCGATCTAGCTTGTTCCGTAAATTGCTAATGTAAACTTCGATTACCGTCGTGTCACCGTAATAGTCATAGCCCCAGACGCGATCAAGAATCGTTTGACGCTCTAACACGCGATCAGGATGCAGCATGAGTAGGTGCAGTAGGTTAAACTCTTTTCGAGTCAGTTCCACAGGTATACCCGCACGCCAGACTTCTCGCGTATCAGCATTCAGTGTGATCGTTCCCACAGTTAATATGTTGCTTGTTGGAGCTAGATGTCGTCGCAAAGCGGCACGAATCCGAGCGAGTAATTCGGAAAAATGAAAGGGTTTGGTAAGATAATCATCAGCACCAAGTTCTAAACCCCTAATTTTATCCGTCAACTCGTCGCGTACTGTGAGCATAATAATTAGTACGTCATTATGCTGGCGGATACAGTGACAGACACTAAAACCATCTAAATCGGGCAAATTTCCATCTAAAATTACAAGCTGTGGAGACCAGGCGTTAACCATCTCAATGCCAGCATAACCACTCTGTACTGATCGCACTTCAAATCCTTCGTAGCGCAAACCTAGCTCAATCAAGTCAATAATTGACTGTTCATCGTCTACAATTAATACTCGAATCGGTTGACTGCTTACTTCTGGTTCTGATAAATGTAAATACTTTAGTTGTGAATGATTTGATGCACCTGAGTTATTCATCATTTGGACAGGGATTAGCTAGAGATTCTGGTTAATACAATTTGTGTGTCTGCGTTCATCACAGTTGATTTAATTAACCCGAAACAAACAATTAGCTGTAAGCTCTGGGTTTCAAAGCCCACTAAACAAGCCGAGTATAGTTTCCTCCATGTTACCTAATCCGAATATAAGATTCCTTGTTGTGGACTGACACAGCTAAATTGGTGCATTAGAAAATTTTTTGTGGGATTGGCTTCTAGCCTGTCCTCGTAGCGGGCTTCTAGCCCGCACCACAAAACCATTTATTCCATCATTTTAGTCACCAAAAAAGTCGTGTCACGCCACTACCTTTCTCTTCCCAAAGTGACAAAAGAAAGCTACTTAATATTTACTGTTTTGAAGTACTATTAAATAGGCTGAGGCTGTTTTTGACAGAAAAGATAATCGCAATATACTGCCCAAGCAGCTCCAAATAAACCTGTTAAGGAACCTGCGATCGCTGCTCCTACCACCCATCCCATTGGCCCAAGCCAGTCCGTAATTTCACATAATACAGCTGTGCTAACTTTAGAAACGACATAGGCCGTACCTGCTGCGGCTGCGGTTACTAAACCTAATTCTGCTAGCATTTCCATGACATTCTTGTCGGATAAATCCTCTTGAAAATAGATTTTCCAGATCGAGGTGTACATGGCAATATCAGAAGCAGTTAAAACTACCTGTTTTGGAACTTCAATCCCAGGGGTTGGCGCTGCTGAAGCACCACCACTACCGATCGCGCAAGTGGCGATCACTAAAGCAACTTCTAATCTTTTTTTGCCCAGACTACTCACGGTATTATCTCCTGCGACTTTTGCGGAGGTTTTGAGAGTTGATATAAATGCAACTCTCTACAATCATTTTCTCTAACTAGGGTAGACTATTTCCTGAGCAGGCTTGTAGTTAAAAAGCCAATCGTGAAACTCATAGTTCTTTTCATAATTTTCACAGGCGATCACTATGATTTCTGTTGAGCTATGGCAACGGAAGCGATCGATCGCTCACCCTTTCAGGTGATGTCGTTTATATTTTCTGAACGATATCTTAAAAGCATCTAGAGTTGGTGAACTCTGGAGGCTAATTTTATGAAAAAAATTATTATGGCTAGTGTAGTAGCTTTAGCTACTACTACTGGATTACTTCTGGGCAATCAACCAGCCCAAGCTCATAGGCGTTACCATTATTATCGCCCATATCCTCTGTACCCATTGAGATCCTGCTATCCAGTTACTCAATGGTTTGTTGATGAAGATCCTGCCTATCATCCTCAAGCCTACGCTGATGGTTACCGTCAAGGAAGTCAGAGAGCTAAACAAGGAAAGGCTTATAAACCCCGTACTGCCGGAGGTGAATTTGCCCGTGGTTTTGATGATGGGTTTTACGGAAGGGAATTTGCTGGGCAAAAACAAATCGTTCCTAATGTGTACAAGCCATACACTAGAACAGACTGTGGTTGGTTTTGATTGTTCTTTTAGGTAGGAGTAGGAAGAAAACTATCCTGCTCCTAATTAAATCAAAGGCAGAAGTTTTAAGTTTAATTATGTCCATCTAACTACTAGAGGCAATTGCTTCTTTTTGCTCCTCTTTTTTTACGTTCCGTCTACCCCAGGGCTTGATTACTGAAATAGCAATGATGGCTAAAAGGCACGATGTCTGAATTACTGCACCCACAAGTATTGCTTTTTGGTCAAACACATACAATGGATTTTGCAATGCTTGTAACCTTTGTACGTCTGAAATGGCAGTCATTGCATTTGTCCACGGCCCCAGCCACAATGTACCAAAAACAATGAGTGTTACAGTCGCCACCCACTTCACAATTACCCAGTAGTGTTTGAAAAACCCCCAAATTGTCAACCAGCAGAGCAGCCCACCTGTTAATAATGCCAGATTAGCAGCAGGGATAATCACAAAGTCATCTAGCAGTTTTAAAACTGAGTTGATCGCATACAACTCATCTCCGTTGAGAGTGTTGCGGTTGCTTAAAGCGATCGCAATCATACATAAAGCTGTTCCAAACCAAATTCCTCCAAAGGCAACATGAAAGGACAGCAACCAATTTTTTTGCTTGACACTTAGCTTGTTCATAGTGATTTTATTTTGCTAGTTATAATTAGTTGGCTTATAGTTAGGTACCTAATTAAAATTTACAATAAGCTAGACTCTTTGGCAATAAATAAGCTAATTTAGTTACGGTTCAAGCATTGCAGGAGTTCCAGACTTTAACTTCGCCAATAGTTCAATCAACGTCTTTTTCTCTTTGTCAGTCAGATTCGCCATTAAACCAGTGGTACGGCAAAAATGATCTGGTAACATTTGAGACAGTAGTTGCCGTCCTTTGTCCGTTAATTGCACGCTCAACATCCGCCGATCATCTGGGTAAGGCTGACGTTTAACTAATCCATCTCGTTCTAATCCATCTAAAAGTCCCGTGATAGTTGCTCTTGTTACACCTGCACGTTCTGCACATTCGGATGGTGTTAACCCCTTTTCGTCAACGACAAACAACTGCATTAGTAAAGTAAATTTTCCCATCGAAAGACCATAGCGAGCAAAGTGAACGTCTAAAGCTGCATAAACATCAATAGTAGTAGCAAGAAAAGCTAGACAACTCTCTACAGAAGCTAGATCTAATTCTGGAAAAATATTGGCAAGTTGTTCTAAAGCTTGGCGATTGACAAAGGGGCGTAACGTAACCACAGTCTTGAATCATTTTAATTAGCTGACTAACTATAAGTTAACTTAAAAGATTAATAGACGAGAGCAATTCTTAAAAAGACTCATAAACCACAGAAGCAATTCTCCTCCAGAGAGACTTCGCCAACACCCAAACCAACTAATTTTAATAAGATAATTTCTTATTAAGAGTTAAAATTTTGATCTCTCTCAAGCGATCGCTATGACAATCACCCTTTCCCAGCAAGCCTTTGATGAACTATTTCATGAGATGGTGGAACCTTCCCAACACCCAGATCCAGATGATAAGTTGGACGTAGTATACAAATATCCGCGCCGACTGGGACAAGGTTACTGGCGAAGAATCGAGTTGCGTCAAGGCTTGGAGTTGATCGTTGGCAATGTACAAATGCGCACTCGCATGGTCATCATACAGCCAGAACAGGAACATGAGTTGTTAGAGTATCACTTTCATTTTTCTGGGGAGCATCATGATAAATACAGAACTGTTAGCGGAGGTGAATATAGTTTCCTGGGGAGTGGACTAGATCCAAAGCAAACCAGTTATTGTTCAGATCAAAACTCCTTTCTGGAGATAAGTATCTATATGCAGCCTCAACTACTATATTCTTTTGCTGCCAATTCAGAAGGACAATTACCCCAGGCACTGCAACCGTGGATTCGGCAATCTCATCAAACGTATTACTGCCGTTGTGGAACTGCAACACCTGCAATGCGAACTGTTGCAAAGCAAATTATCCAGTGTCCTTATCAGGGAATTGCCAAGCGCCTGTATTTGGAAGGTAAAGCTTTAGAGTTAATGGGGCTGTTGGTTGCACAGGAGATAGAAATAAAGGATGGTAATAACCACCTACACACTTTGAAGCCAGATGTAGTAGAAAGAATTTACCATGCCAGAGATATTTTGCTAAAACGATTGAATAATCCGCCTTCGTTTATGGAACTGTCAAGGGCAGTGGGTTTAAACGATTATTTGCTTAAACAGGGATTTCGTCAGGTATTTGGCACAACCGCTTTTAATTATTTACATCACTATCGCCTAGAACAAGCCCGTGAACTCCTAGAAACTGGAGATTTGAAAGTGTCAGAAATTTCTAACATGGTTGGGTTTGTTAGCCATAGCTACTTTGCCACAGCCTTTAAGAAAAAATTTGGTCTTTGTCCAAAGCAATATCAAATGCAGCAGAAAAAATCCTTCCAGCGATAAAAAAAAATCCCTCTAGCGATAAAAAAGTCTTCAAATCACACCAAGAAATTAAGTAAGTTTGTTGACAATTAATATCAACTTTGGTGTGAGCAGTGTTGAATTTGTGGCAGCGATCGCTTTTTCTAACAAGTATGTTTTGTGTTCTGGGTGTACAAGCGGTATGGGCAGAGAATGCTAGTGTGGTTGCAAGCGATACCTGCGGCGCGGAATGCCAACGCACAGAGCCGTCAACTGTTGCCACACCAGCACGATTACAACAGAGGCAAATCCCCATCCGTCGAGTCAGAGATTTAGAGAAGGTTTCTAAGCGTGTGGAAGATTTGTTTGCTCAACAGCCAAATACCCCAGCACCCGCACTCATCCAAATCACAGGAGTGAAAGCCAATCCTACCGACAAGGGTGTGGAGGTAATTTTAGAAACAGATCAAGGGCAACAACTGCAAGTCATAAATCGCAGTACGGGTAATAATTTTATTGCTGATATTCCTAACGCACAGTTGCGTTTACCATCGGGCGATGCTTTCACATTTCGCTCAGAAAAACCGCTTACGGATATTACTGAGATAGTAGTTACAAATGTTGATATAAATACTGTTCGCGTGACAGTGGTAGGTGAGAAAGCTTTGCCAACGGTTGAGTTATTTGATGACAATGTAGGGCTGGTTTTTGAGATTACTTCTGCTGCAACAGCAACGCAAAACCCCACCCCGCCTACGGCACCCCTCCCCTTGGTAAGGGGAGGAGAAGGGGAGGGGTTACCACAACCAGAGGAACCAACAGCCCAGGAAGATGAGCCGATTGAGTTGGTGGTGACGGGAGAGCAAAATGGGTATCGCGTACAAGAGTCGACAACGGGAACAAGAACTGATACACCTTTGCGTGACATTCCTCAATCGATTCAGGTAGTACCACAACAAGTTTTGCGCGATCAACAAATTAACCGCTTAGATGATGCGCTCAGAAATGTTCCCGGTGTCACTCAAGATTTTAATTCTGGCCCTTCCCTTACTTATAGAATTCGTGGATTTGAGGCATTGAATAATAACTTGCTCAGAAATGGACAAGTTGACGCGGGGGCTGGGGAAGTGGTTGAACTTTCCAGTGTTGAGCGAGTCGAAGTTCTCAAAGGGCCTGCGTCTGTGTTATTTGGTTTAGGTAATCCAGGTGGAAGCATCAACATAATTACTAAACGTCCTTTGAGTGAACCTTTTTATGCTATTGATGCAACTGTTGGTAACTACAGTTTCTACAGGGGTGCAATTGACTTATCAGGGCCGTTAAATGACTCAAAAACTGTATTGTATCGCTTCAATACAGCCTACAGAAATTCAGGTAGTTTTATTGATTTCTACAATAGTGAACACTTCAATATATCACCTGTCGTCAGTGTGGCGATCAGTGAAAGAACTAACTTGACTTTAGACGGAGACTATATCTATACAAGAGATTCTGGATTCACACCTTTCGTACCCGTCGTTGGCTCTGTACTATCTAACCCCAATGGTAAAATTCCCCGTCATCGCAACGTTGGTGAACCATCCGATGAAATAAACGCATCATTGACAAGGCTGGGATACCAACTAGAACACAAATTTAGCGATAATTGGTCATTACGTAGTGCTTTTCTCTACAATTTTCGTGATTACAGTGACAAAAGAACGCTTCCCGGAGCATTGCAAGCAGATAGCCGTACCCTGAATCGTTCCTACCGAGAATTCGACTTTGAAAGCACGTCTTATAATCTAAGTACAAATGTTGTTGGCAAGTTTTCTACTGGTTCAATTGGGCATCAACTACTATTTGGGGTTGATTTGAATAGTTATGAGAACAAAGTGCCAAGTTTTAGAAGTGCTACGGCTGCACCACTTGATATCTTCAATCCTGTTTACGGTCAATTACCAGGTGAGCTTGGTGATGAATTTATTAACACAACACTCACCAACTCATTAGGAATTTATTTGCAAGATCAAATTTCATTGACAGATAACTTCAAGGTGCTACTGGGTGTGAGATTTGATGCTTTTGATCAAAAATCGGAAGATTTCTCTGCTAACACAGAAAGCAACTTGTCTGATAGTGCATTTAGCCCTCGGTTTGGAATTGTTTATCAACCTATCCCTGCTATTTCGCTGTATGCCAGCTATGTCAGTTCATTTACTCCTGGCAGCGGTGTATTTCTTTTTGGCGGCAGTCTGGACAATAACGTTGAGCCAGAACGCGGTAGACAGTATGAGATTGGGGTGAAAGCAGATTTAAGCGATCGCCTTTCAGCAACACTGGCATTCTATGATTTAACTCGTACTAATGTCTTAACAGATGACCCCGATAATCCAGGGTTTCAAATCCAAACTGGTGAGCAAAATAGCCAAGGTATTGAACTGAGTTTGACGGGTCAAATTTTGCCAGGATGGAATATTTTTGCAGGCTACGCCTATACCGATGCCCGCATTACTGAAGATAATACTTTTGAAGTTGGAAACCAATTGCCCAATACCCCGTATCATTCTTTTAACTTATGGACAACCTACGAAATTCAAATGGGTGAATTACAAGGTTTAGGCTTTGGTTTAGGTTTGTTTTTTGTAGGCGATCGCGCTGGAGATTTGGACAATACTTATGATATACCTAGCTATCTTCGGACTGATGCAGCTATTTTCTATAACCGAGATAGATTTAGAGTAGGACTCAACTTTAGAAACCTATTTGACATAAGCTATTTTGAAAATGGATCTAGTGCTACTCGTGTTAACTATGGGCAACCTTTTACGGTTTTAGGAACAGTTTCCTGGCAGTTTTAATAATTGAGAAATCATGCGATATTTTTTGCGTTGGCTAATATTGGGTATTTTCGGATTTACTTTAGTTACAGCCTATAGTCATCACACATCCCAAAATATATCCTCTCCCTCTAGATTACCAGCCGCACAATGTCGCATGGTTAAACATACAATGGGGAAAACTTGTGTTCCTATTAACCCTCAGCGTGTTGTCACTTTATCTTTAGCTACTTTAGGCAATGTATTGGCACTTGGTGTTAAACCCATCGGTACTACCAACGAAGTTCAGATAGAAAACAACTCTTTGACATACCTTCAAGAAAAAACAGAGGGAATAAAACTCATCGGACTTTCTCAACCGAATTTAGAAGCAACATTACTACTTAAACCAGATTTAATTATAGGTGTAGATTGGTTCAAACCAATTTATCCTTTATTATCCAAAATTGCTCCTACAGTCTTAGGTGAACTTGATTACTCAACTTGGGAAAAACACCTGAGTTTTGTGGCTGAAGTATTAGGAAAGCAAGAAACTGAAAAAGCACTTTGGCAACACTATTATCAGCGCATAGAAGAACTAAAACAAGCTTTAGGTAATCGCTATCAAGACAAAAAAATATCTTTTATATATATTGGGCGCAACCAAATAAACATTGATGCCAAAAACTCTTATGCTGGCTCAATTATTAGTGATGTGCTTTTACAACGTCCAGCCTCACAGAATGTTGACGCACCCTATGGAGCTTTTCCTATTTCTCTAGAGGAATTAAAAAAAGCAGATGGTGATATTTTATTTGTGACAACTTTTTCAATTAATGGCAATGAATTTCTTAAAAAACAACAACAAAAGCCACTTTGGAAAACCCTTAAGGCTGTTCAAGAAAATCACGTTTATTATGTTGATTTTATGTCATGGGCGGCAAGCAATATGCTGGGAACTGATGCAGTAATTGATGACCTCTTCAAATACCTAGTCAACACACACTAAAACTATGTCTAATATCAAGTTCAGTTAATTACTTATAAATCTTTAAGCACCCCACCCAGCTAACGGTACCCTCCCCTTGGTAAGGGGAGGGTTAGGGAGGGGTAACACCAAGGTGGTAATCATAACTAATCATGCGAACTTGATATAAGAAGATATCTGAAGAAGTATTAAATATTTCGCCTGATCCCCTAGCCCCCTTAAAAAGCTACGGTTTACACACAAATGATTTAATCACCCCAAATCCCATTTTTTCTCTTTCCCAGGCTCCAGCCTGGGAAACTATGATTGAGGCTTGGCCTCTTTTTCAGGTAGAGCCTTCCAATTTTCATCACCATGCAGAGCGTGGTAATGAGAAAAATAGACTTGTGTATACACGGTAGCTTACCAAAGGCAGGGTATGTGTATAACTCCAAATGATAAGCACGATAGGCAAAGTTATCTCAGAAGCGATCGCATTCATGCAACTTTAGCCTTTTACGACCAAACTCGTACCAATTTCCGAACTGCAGGCACAAGCGATACATTCCAGAAATTAATTATACGTTACCTAAAATCAGCCAACAGTTATCAATACATCAAAGGAGTCTTCCAGTTTTAATTGAGAAATAGTATCATTAAATCTAAAGCTAGCAAGCACCAGCGATGACGATCACACTCACACCACACGAAGATGAGGAACTTTGGGATGAGGCAGCACAGAATAGTCTGCAACCTTCATTTATAGAACCGTTTGAATCCTATTCAGAAATGCCTAGTTTCTTAGGAAGTGGCTATCGTAAAGAGATTGAACTACATCCCGAACTTTGGCTGACGATTATTGATTGTGAGTTACGCGATGATTATGTGCTCAAACGTCCAAGTTCAAATCATCCCTTGCAATTTGGTGTATTGCTTTCTGGGATCATGAAAGATGATGATTGTGGATGGATTGGGGAAAAAAATACGTTTATTTCTGGGGGTGGAATTCAACGGAAGATGAAGGTAAAGTCTTTTCAATCTTTTCGGATGGTTGGCATTGATATTGAGATGTCCCCCGATTTATTAGCAACTTTTTTCCCTGGTAAAGGTGGAGGGATTCCGCCAGAGTTAAAGTTATTAGCAAAGGAGAATGATTGGCAAACCCTAATTTATCCAGAAATGACTCCATCAGTGAGATTTTTGACACAACAAATATTTAATTGTCCCTATCAAGGAATTACAAAACGAATTTATTTACAAGCGAAAGTATTGGAGTTAACCGCTTTACAAATATCTCCTATCCTTACAGGTGGAGATTTTCCTCAAGCATCACCATTAAAATCGGATACCATTGCCCGGATTCATCACGCTAAACAAATTATTCTTTCTCGCTTAGAAAATCCTCCCTCGTTAATAGAATTAGCTGCATTGGTGGGGGTGAGTGATAGAACTCTCCGCCGAGGATTTCGAGAGTTATTTGGCACAACTGTATTCGGTTATCTCACTCAGATGCGGATGGAGAAAGCCGAGCAATTTTTGCGCGGAACTAATATGACAGTTGCCGAGGTTGCAAATCTGGTGGGTTATACTCACCTTGGACACTTTGCCGCAGCCTTTAAGCGCAGATATGGCATTACGCCCAGAGAATGTTTGTTGGGTAAAAAGTCCGTATCGGGACTGTGATGCCGTTTGAGGATAGACTTGGCTAACTGTACTCTTCTACACTCTGGTTTATTGCAATTAAGAAATATACGCAATAAATAATATTGTTAATTGTGTGGGGAGTGGTATGAAAAGTTGGCGATCGCTCAACGTTTATCTTTGGTTGGTGGTGAGTACAGTAGGAATCATCACTGCTACATTTGCTCAACCTGTGCAAGCATTAGAATTAGGAAAAAAGCAGAACACAATTGTAACGAGAATTAAAAGAGTCAGTGAAACCGAGTTTCCTGCTACTAGCGTCAAAGATTTACTTTCTCAATCACCAACTAACCCCCCTGTTTCCCCCCTTACCAAGGGGGGACGGAAGGGGGGTGTTGTACCAATCACGGGAGTAAAAGCAAATCCCACAGACAAAGGTGTAGAGGTGATTTTACAGACAACTCTTGGAGAGCAACTACAAGTCACAAATCGCAGTACAGGTAATAATTTTATTGCAGAGATATCTGGCGGGCAATTGCGTTTACCATCGGGAGAGGCTTTCACCTTTCGCTCCGAGAAACCCATTGCGGGAATTACCGAGATAACAGTTGCGAATGTTGATGCAAATATTGTTCGAGTGACAGTGATAGGTGAGAAAGCTTTGCCCACAGTTGAGTTATTTGATGATAATGTCGGGCTGGTTTTTGGAATAACTTCACAGACAACGGCACAAAACCCCACCCCACCTGCAGCACCCCTCCCCTTACAAAGGGGAGGGGAAGGGGTGGGGTTAGAGAAACCGGCGGCGCAGCAAGAAGATGAACCGATTGAGTTGGTGGTGACGGGTGAGCAAGATGGATATCGGGTGCCGAATGCGAGTACTGCGACACTGACGGATACACCGATTCGGGATATCCCCCAGTCGATTCAGATTGTACCCCAGGAAGTATTGCGCGATCGCAATGCCCAAACAGTGTTTGAGGCAGTGGAAACCGTTAGTGGTGTTCTTGATGGTTCAAGCAATTATGGCGCGCCTGGTGGAGCTAACATCATCAGAGGATTTAATTCATTTGATTCAGGAAGTTTACGAAACGGTTTTCGAGATTATGATTACTATTCCGTGTCATCAATTGGGACAATTGAGCAGGTAGAAGTACTTAAAGGCCCAGCCTCAGTTCTATTCAGCACTCAGGAACCTGGTGGAGTTATTAATATTGTCACCAAGAAGCCCCTAAGTACACCTTTTTATAATGTCGCATTTGAAGCAGGTAACTATGGTTTCTACCAACCAAGTATCGACTTTTCTGGCCCATTAACAACAGATGGCAATGTGTTGTATAGATTTATCGCCAGCTATCGGGGTGCTGGAAGTTATCAGGATTTCTTTAACTCAAATACAACTACAATTGCACCTTCAATTACCCTGAAATTAGGAGATCGGACAGATCTGAATTTATCTTATGAATATGTTAGATATTTTGCAGATGCACCACAATTTGAAGTTCCGTTACTTAGCGATGGCAGCTTACCACCTCGAAGTTTTTATCCTGCTTATCCTGATTTAGTCTTATCAGATATCACAACCAACAGAATTGGCTACACTTTAAACCACAGATTTAGTGAAAATTGGCAAATTCGTAATAATCTGGCAATTGTTCTGAATCAGAGGGTTCTAAATCGAGTTATTTTTGGCACAGTCGTTGATGAGCGCATTTTAACAGACGCATTTGCTGAAGAATCTAGCTCTTATGCAGACAACTATTTTGGGCAGATTGACTTGCTTGGAAAGTTTAATACTGGATCAATTTCTCACCAACTTTTAGCAGGCTTTGATGTCAACTACCTTGAAGGTGGATTTCGATCTGATGGTGCCACCACAGTACCTGATTTAGATATTTTTAACCCAAACTACGATATTCCGAAACCTGAATATTTACCAGGTTTTGCAGCTGATGATTGGAGTAAAAATTACGGATTCTACCTTCAAGATCAAATTGCTTTTAGCGATAACTTGAAGCTACTAATTGGTGGCCGCTATGATTGGGTATCTTCTGAGTATGAAATACTAAATAATGATATTGATGAGCAAGTAGAAGATAATGGTGCCTTCAGCCCCCGGATTGGCTTAGTGTATCAACCCAGTGACACTGTTTCTCTCTACGCTAGCTACAGTCGCTCCTTCAAACTAAGCCCTGGATATTTAAAAAATCCAGATGGGAGAGGATTTGAACCAAGCAGGGGAACTCAATATGAAGTTGGTGTAAAAACAGACTTTTTAGACCGAAAGCTTTCGGCAACCCTAGCCGCTTATCATATCACCAAAACAAATGTGACTACTCCCGATCCCAACGATCCTAGCTTCTCTATTCAGACTGGAGAAGTTAGGAGTCAAGGAATTGAGTTGGATGTTGCAGGTGAGATTTTGCCCGGTTGGAAAATTATTGCCTCTTATGCCTATACCGATGCAGAAGTCACCAAAGATAACGCTATTCCTGTTGGCAATCAATTGGAGAGTGTACCATTTAATCAAGCCAGCCTTTGGACAACTTATGAAATTCAGAAAGGCAATTTAAGAGGCTTAGGGTTTGGTTTAGGATTATTTTATATTGGCGAGCGACAGGGCGATCTGGCAAATTCATTTGAACTACCCAGTTACTTACGCACCGATGCAGCACTTTACTATCGTCGAGATGGGTTTAATGCAGCGATTAACATTCGCAACTTGTTTGATATAGACTATGTCAGCTATTCCGCCGGAAGGTTCGTTCAGAGGGGTGCGCCGTTTACAATCATTGGCTCAATTGGTTGGACATTCTAACTTTTGGGCAGTCAGATTAAGCATCAGTTCAACATCATGCCCCAAACAGTTTGATTTTATCTGCAACCGAAAAAACGAGCGTGATGAAAAAACAGTCATACCGTCTAATTAAGCCATTTTTACTAATGGCTTTTTCTTTACTTGTAATTACAGCTTGTTACCATCCTGTCATCCAAACACCTCATCTCTCCTGGAAGCCTGCTGTTGAGTGTCGAGTCATCCAGCACAAACTTGGCGAAACCTGTGTTCCATTTAAACCACAGCGTATCATTGCATTAGCTCCTCGCGAAACACTCGATCCCTTGATTGCTCTCGGTATCAAGCCCATCGGTTTTACATCCTACAATAGCGGAGGAAAAGAAGGTCTTTTTGGTGTATCTTTTGAAGAGGTTAAAGGAACTAAGAATGTCGGGGACTCATTGCAGCCTTCATTAGAAAAAATTTTGATGCTCAAACCCGATTTGATTTTATCCTCAGATTTCGGCAACGCTCATCAAAAATATAAGTTATTATCAGCGATCGCACCTACTGTTTCAGTACCAAATGATGCTGACATCCCAGCTATAGATTGGGAAAATAAAGCTTACTTTAAAGAAAATCTTCGATATATTGCTAAATTAATTGGTCAAGAAACAAAAGCAGAGGAAGTTTTAAATAAATACCAAAAACGAACTGAAGAATTGAAGAAACGTTTGGGAAACCAGTTGCAGCAAATAGAGGTTTCCGTACTTTTTTATGGTGAGGGTTATATTTGGACAATGGATAAAAGCGCCACCGTTTCTCATGTTTTAACAGATATTGGACTACGTCATAAATTTGTACCTCGTGGCGAGTGGAATCTCAGCATTGAAACCATCAACGAATACGATGCTGATGTCCTATTTATTGTTGATGTTGACGAGCGATCGCCAAGCTTTTATTTCCAAAACCCCATGTTTAGCGCTCTAAAAGTAGTCAAAAACAATCGAGCTTATATTGTCAGTCAAGAAAATTGGCGAGGCTTCGGTATATCAGGAGCTAATAAGATATTGGATGACTTGTTTAAATACTTGCCGGAAGGCGGATAAAATCTGTTAGTTATCAGTTAACTTTCAAGTCAATCATACTGCTAAAATCAAGCCACTCTAAAATCTCACAAAGCCTCTGTCAGACATTATCATCAGCGAGTCGAAAAACTCAAAGCAGCTTTAGGCGAACGCTACAAAAATCAGGAAATTTCTCTTGTCTTTTTGGCTCCCGGCGTGATATTTAGCGAAGGTAAAAACTCATTTCCAGACTCTATTCTACAGGATGTGGGGTTGCAACGTCCCCAAGCCCAAAATGCGATCGCACCGTATACACAAATTTATTTCTCTCTAGAAGAATTAGAAAAAGCTGACGGTGATATTATGTTTGTGGGAACTTTGACTGATGATGATCAAGAGTATCTTGAAAAACTCAAGCAAAAACCCCTTTGGAAAAAACTTCGCGCCGTTCAACAAAATCATGTTTACCCTATAAATTACCTCACTTGGAGAGCAGGCAATTTACTTGCGGCTGATGCAGTAATCGATGACTTATTTAAATATCTAGTTAACATACCCTAACCCGTATCAAAAAATACCTTATTCGTTTAAAAATCCTGTCATATTATCTAGATGTCAAGGCGATCGCAACTTTAAAAACACCAAGCCAGCTATTATTCCCAGTCGATATGCTTCATCTAAGCAGATACCAAGCGACAAGAAAAGCTAAAGCTGAATAAAAAAGACAATTTTAGTCATTGGTTTTTGATTCTTAACCAATGACCAAAACCTAATCCAACTCTCGCCTTCCTTCCAAAGCTCGTGCTAGCGTTACCTCGTCGGCGTACTCCAAATCTCCACCGACAGGTAAGCCAAAAGCAATCCGCGTCACCTTGGTAAATGGCTTGAGTAGCTGACCGATGTATAGTGTTGTTGTCTCCCCTTCTACACTGGGACTAATTGCCAAAATTACTTCTTGTGGCTTTTGCTGACTGACTCGTTGTATCAGAGGCTGGACAGTGATTTGTTCTGGCCCTATACCATCTATGGGAGAAATTACTCCACCTAATACATGATACTTGCCTTTGTACTCTCTAGTTTTTTCTAAGGCAATTACATCACGAGAATCAGCGACAACACAAATAGTTTTGTTATCACGGCTGGGGTTGCGGCAAATTTCACAAACCGGTTCAGCAGAAAGATGAAAGCACTCTTTACACAAGCCTATTTGTTTTTTGGCTTCTATTAAAGCTTGTGCCAAAGCCTGTACTTCTGTTTCTGGACGTTTCAAGATGTGCAGCGCCAGCCTTTGGGCAGTTTTAGGGCCAACTCCTGGCAAGCGTTGCAATTGCTCGATTAACCGTGCTAAAGGACGTGCGTAAACCGTGGTTTTGTCTCCAGTATGTTCTTACCTTAACTATGATGACATTCTTGCAGGATTTTGGGTGTTGTGCTGAATTTCAGTATTAATCCTAATGTAGAGACGCAATACATCGCGTCTCTACTCAGGCAATTACGCAGGATGAAATTGACACAATAACAACCCAAACCATTGATTTTCGTCAGTCCACACTTTTCGTGGAATCAAGCCTTTAGCTTTCAGATCCTGTTGAATAGAGTTGAGGTTGAATTTGCGGGAAATTTCAGTACGGATAGTTTCATCTGATTCAAAATTTACTTTGAGTTTGAGAGCACTTAAATCGACAGTTTGCGATCGCTCACTTTTTAGATGCATCTCAATTTGATGTGCAGTTTCGTTATAAAATGCCCAGTGGGTAAACTGCGTCGGATCAAAATTGCCTGCAAATCGCCAATTTAGATGCTCAAGCATATTCAGGTTAAAAGCAGCCGTCACTCCTTGAGCGTCGTTATAAGCAGCCTCTAAAATATGTTTTGGCTTTTGCAAGTCTATTCCCAACAGGAAATACTCTCCTGCCTGCAAGGCTGCTGTGATTTGAGACAAGAAAACATTACACTCTTGAGGATGCAGATTACCCAAAGTACTACCGATAAAACAAATCATCCGAGTTGGTAATTGTCTGGGTTCGAGTTGAGAAAGCGCCAACTCATAGGTTCCTGCTAGTGCATAAACTTGGAGTGAAGGATAATCACCTAGCAGTTGTATGGCACTGCTTTCCAGCATACCTGCACTCACATCAATGGGAAGATAGCGCAGAGGTAATCCTTGCTGTTGGTAAGCATCTAACAAAAGACGAGTTTTAGTTGAGCTACCACTACCTAGTTCAACGATTTCACAAGCACCAGTTATTGCAGCAATTTCGCAGGCACAATTTTGTAAAATTTTTGTCTCTGTTCGAGTCAGATAATATTCTGGTAATTCACAGATTTGCTCAAATAACTCAGAACCGCGATCGTCGTAGAAATAACGTGGTGGTAAAGTTTTAGGTGTCTGAGCTAATCCTTGAACCACATCACTTCCAACACCAGAAGAAATAATCAAAGTTGGTTCTAGCAAACGTTGTATTTGTAAGCGGTTTTCTATGCTGTGTTGAGAACTAATACCGCTGTTGCCAGGTTGAGATCTTGTCATTACTCCTCCGTTAGCTTGGTTTGGCAGGATGCTTAAGGATTGCAAACCTCAAACCAGAAATAGTGAAACATAAAGCCATATTTGATAACATCACGCCTGAGCTAGATTTATTCAGCGCTATAGTTAACTTTTCGGATCTTCCAATTAAATAGGCAAAGATTTGTGATTTTCTGCTGGTTAGTAGATTGATGGTTAGTAGTTAGTAGTTAGTAGGGGAGCCAGCGCGTTGCGGAGCCAGTGCGCCCTTGCGGGTTAAGCGCGTTGTAGCACCTGGCGTCGGGTTAAGCGCGTCGAGTGCGACTGCCGTGCGGGTTTTATTGATGATCTTTGGGTTAAAACCGACAATTTATCTTCTAAACTCGCCCATACAGTAGTTAGTGGTTCTCCCCATCTTCCCTATCCCCTATTCCCCATTTTTGGCACAGCGAAACCCTGCCAAAATTTGGCGTACACCAGGATGATACCAGTTACGAAAGCTACCTCGTAGCGCCCAGGGACGGGTTGCCCAACTACCACCTTTTAAAACGCGATGCTGATGGTCAAAATAAACTTGCGAGTAACCAATGTAAGGGTAATACTGAAAGCCTTCGTAGCCATCAAACCAGGTAGCTGTCCACTCCCAGACATTACCTAAAGTATCGTACAAACCATAGGCGCTTTGTCCACTAGAATAAGCATCCACTGACGTAGTTTTACCAATTTCTGTATCATGGTTGCAATATTTAGGTTTTGGTTCTTCATCCCCCCAAGGATAGGTGCGACGATGGTTAGCTTTTGCATCCCAAACTACAGCTTTCTCCCATTCAGCTTCTGTGGGTAAACGCTTACCGACAAATCGTGAGTAGGCTTGTGCTTCGTACCAACTGACACCACAAACTGGATGACTATCAAAGGCTGGATTGTCACACCAATAAAGAGGCTGCATTACTTTCTGTGTTTGCAACCATTCCCAACCAGCTTTTGACCACCATTGTGGATTATTGTAACCTCCTGCTTCCATGAATACTTGATAGTCCGCGCAAGTCACAGGGTAACGGTCAATTAAATAAGTGTCGAGATATACACGATGTGCAGGACGCTCATTATCTAATGCATCTGGCGAGTCGTTACCCATCTCAAATTCACCACTGGGAATTTGGATCATCTCAACGGGAGGGGTGCAAGGGTATAAGAGTGTAGGGGTGTAGGGGAATTGTTTGATACTTGATTGTTGCCTCTTGCACATTTCCAGCACAAAGCAAATAATCTCACTATGCTGGCTTTCATGCTGAAGCAAAAATCGCCAAAGACTTTCTTCTGCTTCTAAATCAGCTATTTCCAGGTAATTTAACACTTTGTCTCTAACTGTGTCTAAGTAATAACGAATTTCCTCTAGATTAGGTAATTTGACACGTTCTGATTTCGGTAAACCATCAGCTGCAAATAGCTTCCGATATTGTGGAAACATACAGGGCAATCTAGCACTGCGTTCTAGTATCCATAAAGACTCTGTGTAAACAATATGTCCTAAGTGCCAACCAACAGGGCTAAAGTCATGATGGGGCTGACAACAGAAGGTTGCTTCGTCCATTGTCTCGAACAAGCTAAGAGTTTTGGTGCGGCACTGAATAAAGGCACGAGTAAATATTTTTTTTAGATCAGATTTGTTCAATTCGGATATCACAGTCTTTTCCTATACTAATCATGCTATTTTCTGGACAAGAATTCCAATTTCCCGCAAACAGAGGTTCTGATGCAATAATGGCGGCATTGGGGAAATTTGAATCGTTAGCTGTCCAATAAAGAGAAGGAACTGGTGACTTTGTACCAAAGCGAGAAGCGACGAGGCGATCGCCATCGCTGATAACTAAATTGGCATAAACATAGGTTTGATAACTTTGTGCCATTTCTGTCAGTTGCAGCAATGTTGCGTGTAAAGCCTGTTCCAGGCTTTTGCCAGGGTTAGCTTGCCACTGAGACAACACTAGAGCAAAAATATGTTCGGAATCAGTGGTTCCACCAAGCCATTGATAAATTTCATCGTTTAACTGATTGCGAATTGGGCGATATAATGTTTGTCGAAATTTATTGATACGACCATTGTGAATGAACAATAGGCTTTGATACTGAAATGGCTGAGAATTACTAAAATCTAAAGCTTGACCTGGTGTAGCACTGCGAATATAAGCAAGTATGCATTTCGACTCCACATAGCGGCTCAGACTGGGCAGGTTAATATCATTCCAAATTGGTAATGTGTTTTTGTAAATAAAAGGTTCAATATCTTTTTGTAGATGATACCAGCCGACACCAAAACCATCAGCATTTACTACCCCAGAAAGCATCTCGCGGGGTTGATAGCTCTGGATAATGAGCGAGTGTTCTGGTTTATATAACAGAGGTTCCAAAGATACGGGTGAACCAAAGTAGGCGAGTAGACGGCACATAGTTAAGGAATTTGCTCCCGAATAGTTTAGATAATAAGCTTGTAGTCTGAGAATTCCCTGAAAATTATATAAATTTACTCATTGTTTGTGCTTGCTTGCTGATTGTTTTTAGAAGTAAAAATAGAAACCTAGTAGCAGTCTCTGTAAAAATCATCTGGGCATAGTAAGCGATCGCATTGATTCTAATTACTGCACTGCTTTTGTTGATGTCATCACTATCCTTTATTAAATCTTTAGCTAATTCACAATGTCATTCCAGTATTCCAGTAGGGGAGCCAGTGCGTTGGGGAGGCAGCGCGCCCTTGGGGGTTCGGTTCCCCCGTTGTAGCACCTGGCGTCGGGTTAAGCGCGTTGTAGCGACTGTCGTAGACACGTAGACACGGTAGATGCAAAGCAGCTACTTGCACCAAGTCGCTACGCGCAAGAGCGTAGGTACGGCGTATCCGTTGGTAGTGGATAAGCGAAAGTAAGGGTTCCCCGACTTGGGGCGACTGCCGTCACCTGGCATTGTGTTACGGCTATGCAAGGACTTGAGAGTTTAAGAATGTGGGAGAATTAGCCGTAACGCACCACAATTGTGCGGACTGCAACCATCTCCACGACTGAAGGCTCAAACTATTGCTCGTATTCATCATGCCAGGGAAATTTTATTGGCACATTTGGAGAATCCGCCCTCATTGCTAGAATTGGCACAAATTGTCGGGGTGAGCGAGCCTCTTTCAGAGGAGCAACGCTTACGCACTTTGCGTTATGGATTTCCAGAATTATTTGGGACAACTGTCTTTGGTTATCTCACTGATAAATGCATGGAACAAGCAAATCAACTTTTGCGCTTTGGGAAGCTGAAGTTGCAAATTTGAGCGGTTATTCTCAGCCAGGAAGTTTTACTACTGTTTTTAAAAGGAAGTTTGGCATTACACCCAGTGAATGCTTGTCAGGAAAAAAGAATATTTTACAAGCATAATGCCAAGGTTTAGCCGTGCTGCTCAAGTCGCTCGGCAATCCATACTTTTATGATTGATTGTCGGGTTACACCTATTCGCGCAGCTTCTCGGTCAAGTGCTTCAATCATCCATATTGGAAAATCAACGTTTACCCGTCGTTGCTCATAACCTGGACGACGAATCGTGTTTAGAGCCAGGTATGCAGTAACGTCCTCGCCTGCATCAAATTTTTCATCAAACTCTTCAGCCTTCATATAATTTTACCTCTTTATCTCTTGCTCGGCGTACTGAAATAATTCGCACTCGCTCTGATCTATATGTGATGACGGCAGCTCAATGCTTTTGGTTTATCTGCCCAATTACGAGAAATCTAGGCTCCTCAACAACACGAGCAGCAATTTCTACCCTGTTAGTATCTAGCCATAACTCTTGTGCCTCAATGAAATCAATACCGTGTTTTACTTTATTTGAGCTACTTTTTCCCTCATCAAATTCAAATCCATAAGAGCAAGAGCATTACAGCCTTTAGTCTAAAAAGGTATATTTAATATACTATTTATATTCTATTTGAGCAAAATTGTCTGATAGATTATTCCCAACCAGGAAGTTTTGCTGCTGTTTTCGCAAGAAAATTTGGCATTACACCCAGTGAGTGCTTGTCAGGGAAAAAGAATATTTTTGGCGGATAGTGCCGTTTTGCAGAGTTTTCTCACAGTCAACTTCATGAGATAATTAAGAATATTTCTTATTTAAAGATGAGATAGTTTTATCTTGTCGCCATTTCTAGCATCTATGCGATCGCTAATGACTGTCACATTTTCACAATCAGGATACAAGGAGCAACCATGAGCATCCTACCCATTATGGGCTTTGCATTCTAGATAATTGCAATAAAGTGCCTTTGTCCTAACCATGTATTAGCTAGATAATGAAATTAATTATCATTAAACTATGACAAACATTTTTACACCAGCACATTGGGATGAACTGTGCCAAAAAACTTTTTATCAATCAAAGGGTTTTGAAGCTATCTATCAAGGGAAGATTCCAGATATTTGTAATTCCTATGACTGGTGTGTACAGTTGCGCGGTGGATTATCTGTTTGTGTATACGAGATAGAGATATTTGATGATCTTGTGTGGATTCGCGATAGGTCGGATGATTATCTATTTGGGTTAAGTTTTTTTCTCTCTGGAAAAGTGAGAATCCAGCGCCACGGTTTAACTGATGAGATTGACGAACCAGTAGGAAAATACTATTCAGAATGTCACTACGACATCAAAGAAACTGAATGGTGGAAAGCTGGAGAGAAATTTTCAAGAATTTATTTGGAAATTGAACCACAGGAATTTTTTCAAAGTTTTGGCGAAGAAGATTTAGAACAAGTACCAATCTTCCTGCGTCAAGCAGTAACTGATAGTAAGGTGCAGCCTTATTATCGTCAAGGGGAAATCACACAGCAAATGTGGCTAGTGTTGTGTAATATTCTACAATGTCCCTATCAAGGCTTGATGAAGCGAATGTATCTGGAAAGTCAGGCAATGGAATTGATTACGCTTTATTTCCAGCAATTTCAAGAGCAGGAAATACACGATCATGGTTTTCCAGGGAGGAAGTTGAGAGATGTTGACAGAATTTACCAAGCTAAGGATATTTTGCTGAGTAATTTAGAGAATCCACCCAGCCTAATAGAGTTAGCACGAGAAGTAGGGCTAAATGAATTTAAATTGAAGCGCGGGTTTCGCCAAGTTTTCGGGACATCTGCGTTCAAATATTTGCACGACTATCGACTGGAAAAAGCCAGACAACTTTTAGCATTAGGAGAAATGAAAGTTGAAGAAGTGGCATTGATGGTGGGTTTTGATAGTCGCAGTTACTTTGCCTTAGCTTTCCGTAAAAAATTTGGCTTGAATCCCAAACAATACTTTCAGCATCGTCAAAAATCCCTCTAGCGTTCAGAAAAAATCCCTCTAGCGTTCAAATAGAAAAACTGATTCCCCTATGATACATACACTGCCAGTTTAGTTAAGAAATTTTCTTAATACTGTAAGTGGTGTGAGGGAGTGAGGGTGGATAAATGAAGTTAGATAAATTGTTTCAAAGCCTGCTGCTGACAAGTGCGATCGCTTTTTTTCTTGGCGCTGCTGCCAAAGGAGAGGGTGTTCCACAGGCCAACAAAAACATTTCCCAACTGAGCGAAATTAAACTTCCTGCGACAAACGCTCAAATGTTGGTACAACAACCCGCACCAACCAACCCACCTGTTACCCCCCTTATGAAGGCAGGTGAAGTTATCGCAATTACGGGAGTGAAAGCCAATCCCACCGAACAGGGTGTAGAGGTAATTTTAGAAACAACCCAAGGAGAGCAACTGCAAGTCACAAATCGCAGTACGGGGAATAATTTTATTGCAGATATACCTGGAGCGCAGTTACGTTTACCGACGGGTGAAGCGTTCACGTTTAAATCAGAAAAACCGATTACGGGAATTACTCAAATCACAGTTACAAATATTGATGCGAACACTGTGCGAGTGACCGTGGTGGGAGAGAAGGCTTTGCCCACGGTTGAGCTATTTGATGATAATGCCGGGCTAGTTTTTGGTGTAGCTTCACAGGCAACAGCACAAAACCCCACCCCGCCTGCGGCACCCCTCCCCTTACCAAGGGGAGGGGAAGGGGAGGGGTCAGAACAACCTGTTGCACAGGAAGATGAGCCGATTGAGTTGTTAGTAACGGGAGAGCAAGATGGATATCGTGTGCCGAATACCTCAGTAGGGACGAGAACCGATACGCCCTTGCGCGATATTCCTGCTTCTATTCAAGTCATCCCTCAACAGGTGCTAGAGGAACAACAAGTTGACAGCCTCAATGAAGCACTCAAAAATGTTCCTGGAGTTATTCAAAATACCCCTAATGACACCCCTATATTTAACTCGTTCACGATTCGAGGATTTTTTGCTGGCGAGGGACAAAACTTCACTAGAAATGGATTAAATTTGCCGTATGCAGATTCGACAACAACTATTTTCTCGAATATTGAACGGGTTGAGGTTCTTAGAGGCCCTGCTTCAGTTTTATTTGGTGGAGGTAACCCTGGTGGTACGATTAACATTGTCACCAAACAACCCCTGCGCGATCCCTTCTACTCGGTTGAAGCGTCTGCTGGTAGCTATAACTTTTATCAAGGTGCGATCGACTTAACGGGGCCGTTGAATGATTCCAAGACAATTCTATACCGACTGAATGCGTCTTATGAATCTGCCGAAAGTTTTGTAGATTTTGTCGAACGGGAAATTCCAGCTATTGCAGGTGCCTTAAAGTTTGAAATTGGCGAAAATACCGAGCTAACGTTCGATGTGCAGTATGTCGCAGCCACTCAAGGTGGAGGTTCTGGTCTTCCCCTTGAAGGAACGATATTACCTAACCCAAATGGACAAATTCCCCGCAATCGGAATCTTTCGGGAGCAGATGGTAGATTTATCCTAAATACTATCATCGTTGGGTACAACCTAGAGCATCGCTTCAGTGAAAACTGGTCGTTGCAAAATGCGTTTTACTTTTCCGACTATGATTATGCAATCAGAGATGCTATCTTTCCTTCTAGCCTCGAACCTGATCTAAGAACTGCACAGCGCTTATCTGATGAGGTTGATGTCGAGGCACAATCCTTCGACCTCAGCACGAATATTGTTGGTAAGTTTTCCACAGGAGCGATTCAGCATCAGCTTCTAATAGGTGCTGATTTAAGACGATTTGATTCTAACTTCTCTACCTCTGGGGTTTTCCGAGCAGCACCCATTGACCTTTTTAACCCAGTTTACAGTACGGAAATATTTGAGCAAACCGATCCCCCTAGCGCAAGCAACGACTTGACTAATTCGTTAGGGATCTATGTTCAAGACCAAGTAGCCATCACAAAAAATCTCAAGTTACTCTTAGGTGGTCGATTTGATACTTTTGAGCGAACGGATCAAGATTTAATTAATGATTCTGAAACATTTCAATCTGGCAATGCTTTTAGTCCCCGTCTGGGCATCGTTTATCAACCCATTGAGCCGATTTCCCTTTATGCCAGCTATAGTCGCTCGTTTATTCCTACTATCGGCAGATCTTTCGATGGTGAGCCATTCAAACCAGGACGGGGGACGCAATATGAGATTGGAGTTAAGGCAGATATTAACGACAAACTCTCTACTACGCTGGCTCTGTACGATCTGACTCGCACAAATGTAAACACTGTTGATCCGAATAATCCTAACTTTGAAATTCAAACCGGTGAACAAAATAGTCAAGGCATTGAACTCAACATTGCCGGAGAAATTTTGCCTGGTTGGAACGTCATTGCAGGCTATGCTTATACCGATGCGCGAATCACGAAAGATAATACCTTCCCAGTGGGAAATCGGATCAATAACGTTCCAAGAAACAGTTTCAATCTCTGGACTAGCTATGAATTTCAGAAAGGCACCCTACGAGGACTTGGGTTTGGCTTGGGGTTTTTCTATGTGGGCGATCGCCAAGGAGACTTAGATAATACCTTTACACTGCCGAGCTACTTTCGCACCGATGCGGCTATCTTCTATAAGCGAGATCGATTTAGGGCATCGCTGAATGTCAATAATTTATTTGATGTCGAGTATTTTGAAAATTCTAATGGTGCTCTGGCTATTTATCCAGCAGATCCGCTCACCGTGCAAGGAACACTGTCATGGGAATTCTGAGAACTAGACAAAACCAACGCGATGAAAGAACAGGCAGATCGTATAACAAAACTAGTTTTACCGCTGGCTTTTTCCCTATTTTTAACGACAGCTTGCCATCAATTTGTCAGTCAAAAATCTCATCCCTCTTTGAAGCCTTCTGTTGAGTGTCGAGTCATTCAGCACGAACTCGGCAAAACCTGTGTCCCAATGAAACCGCAGCGAATTGTAGTATTAGAGCCTGATTTCATACTCAATCCCCTAATCGCGCTCGGTATCAAGCCCATTGGTTATGCTTCTATTAACTTCGAGGGGAAAGAAATTTTTCTGGGGCTATCCCCTGATGATGTCACAGGAGCGACGAATGTTGGAAATTACCAGCAGCCTTCATTAGAGAAAATTTTGATGCTCAAACCGGATTTAATTTTATCAACCGAACACAACCCCTATTCGTTGTTAAACGCGATCGCACCGACTGTTCCAGTGCCTTCTGATACGGCAGTAAGTGGAGCTTTCTTCAAAGAGAATCTACGCTATGTAGCCAACGTCGTTGGCGAACAGACAAAAGCAGAGGAAGTTCTAAGGCAATACCAGAACCGAATTAAAGACTTGAAAAACCGCTTGGGAAACCAGTTGGAGCAAATTGAAGTTTCTGTAATACATTATGGTAATGGTTATGTTTATACACCTGCGACAAATCATGATGCAGTTGGTAATGTTCTAATTGATGCAGGAATACGACATAAACTTCCACCTCCTGGTAAAACCATCAGCCTTGAAACCATAGAAGAATACGATGCTGATATCTTATTTATTATCAACCTTGAACGAAGATCACTAGGCTTTTTTCTTCAGCATCCCATCTTTAGTTGCTTGAAGGCAGTCAAGAATAAGCGAGTTTACCTTGTACCTTCAGAAAGATGGGACGTAAGAGGTATGTTAGGAGCGAATAAAATATTGGATGACTTGTTTAAATACTTGCCACATTAGTAGAACTCTTCACAATTATCGTAGGTAATTTCTCAACTGGTGATGGTGAGTCATTCAAGCCAAAGACGGGGTATGCAATATGAGATAGGTGTCATGGGAATTCTGAGAACTAGACAAAACCAACGCGATGAAAAAACAGGCATACTTTATCACTAAACTAGTTTTACCGCTGGCTTTTTCCCCATTTTTAACGACAGCTTGCCATCAATCTGTCAGTCAAAAATCTCATCCCTCTTTGAAGCCTTCTGTTGAGTGTCGAGTTATTCAGCACGAATTTGGCCAAACCTGCGTCCCACTCAAACCAAAGCGGATTGTTGCGTTAAGCCCTGACAGAAACCTCGATCCCCTAATCGCTCTCGGTATCAAGCCAATTGGTTACACAGCTGATAACGTGGGGGGAAAAGAAATTATTGGTAGCGTCTCACTTGATGACGTTAAAGGAGCTACGAATGTTGGGAAGTCAGATCAGCCTTCATTAGAGAAAATTTTTGTACTCAAACCGGATTTGATTTTAGCAACAAAGTACCATCCATACAAATTATTATCTGCGATCGCACCCACTGTCTCAGTACCCCATGATGAGTCAGTGAATGAAGCATTATTTAAGCAGGATCTTCGATATGTCGCCAAAGTCCTTGGTGAAGAAGCAAAGGCAGAGGAAGTTTTAAGTCGATACCACAGACGAATTGAAGACTTTAAGAAACGCTTAGGAAACCAGTTGGAACAAATGGAAGTTTCCGTAATTTATTATTCTGCTGGTTATGTTTATATGCCTATGAAAAACGGTGATGCAAGTGCTGACGTTCTTATTGATACAGGACTACGCTACAGACGTGCAGTTCCTGGCAAGACCTCCAGTATTGAAACTATTGAAGACTACAATACTGATGTTTTATTCATCATAAATCTTGAACGAAAACCACTCAGCTTTTTTCTTCAACATCCTCTATTTAGTCGCCTCAAAGTATTCCAAAACAATCGATTTTATCTTGTGGATTTGGAAAGATGGGACACAAGAGGTATTCTAGGAGCGAATAAAGTATTGGATGATTTGGAAAAATATCTCGTTAGCCTCCCTTAATCTCATGACTAAACCAACTCTTTTCATCTGTCAATCTTGCTGTTTTTCTGAAGATCGCCCTGAAGGGCAACCTGCCGACGGTGCCATCCTCCTCCAACAACTCCAAACCTATCAGTCTACCCATCCCGAACTTAACAACATCCGAATTCAACCCGTCGGTTGCCTCTGGGATTGTGGCCGTGCCTGCGTTGTCGCCTTCTCTGCCCCCCGTAAACCTACCTACCTCTTTAGTACCATTCCCCCAGAATCTACCCCAGCACTCCTACAATTCGCCCAACAATACACCCACAGCAAAACAGGCAACATTCCCTATGAAAAATTTCCTGAAGTATTAAAAGAAGTAGCCATTGCTAAAATCCCCGCCATTACACGCGAATCGCTTTAGAGTTAGCAGCAGCGGTGCAATTAACCCAAAATATCATGAGCAATTTAGCATCTTGTTGGATAAAGTCATTTCTCTTAATAGCTTTTATGTTGCCTTTGGTTACAAATTGTGCCAAATCTTCCATCGAGGAGAATCTGACTTCAATCCAGCAGCGAGGTGCAACTACACAATGTCGAATAATTAAACATAAGTTTGGCAAAACCTGTGTTCCTCTGAAGCCACAGCGTATTGTTGTACTAGATCCTCACGCCACACTCGATTCCTTGGTTGTTCTCGGTATCAAGCCAGTTGGTTTTGCGTCGTTTGATCACATTGACGGGAAAGAAGTGATTCATGGTGTATCACTTGATGATATTAAAAAAGCGAATAGTGTTGGGAATGCACAGCAGCCTTCGTTAGAGAAAGTTTTGTTGCTCAAGCCGGACTTGATTTTAGCAACAGAAGACAATCCGTATCAGTTGTTGTCCGCGATCGCACCTACTGTCCCCGTGCCGCCTCCGAATCTTGATCTGCCAAGGAGTGAAGCTTTCTTTAAGGAAAATCTTCGCTATATTGCCAAAGTACTTGGTGAAGAAGCAAAAGCGGAGGAAGTGTTAAGTCAATATCAAAACAGAATTGAAGACTTGAAGAAAGGTTTAGGAAACCAGTTGGAACCAATAGAAGTTTCCGTGATTTATTATGCTGGTGGTCTTGTTTATACACCTGCAAGAAAATATGATGCAACTGCTGATGTTCTAGTTGATACGCAGCTAGATTATAAACTTCCACCTCCTGGCAAGACCTTCAGCATTGAAACCGTCGATGAATACGATGCTGACATCTTATTTATTATTAATGTTGAACGAAGACCACTAAGCTTTTTTCTTCAACATCCCATATTTAGTCGCCTCAAGGCAGTCAAAAACAATCGAGTTTATCTTGTGCCTTCACAAAGATGGGACACAAGGGGTATTGTAGGAGCCAATAAAATATTGGATGACTTATTTAAATACTTGCCGGAAGTGAATAGTTATTAGTGCGATCACAATACAAGCGTAGTTTGGGTGAACAGAAGCGGAGCCCAACAAAACTGATATAGCAAACGAATAAACTTCCAACTACCGCAAATATCTGCAAGTTAGCGATCGCCTCTTCTACTCACTTTTACGGTAATACTGGGGTTAGTATATTCCTATGTTAAAAGGCGCGGTGAAAGCGAATTGTGCGATCGCCTCAACATTCCTATTGCCATAACTTATTGAGAATTATTACTGTTAAATTGAAAATTCATGTAAAATAACAATAACTTTTGATAACCATACTATTTATTATCAGCCCTTTATTTATGACCATCACCCTGACCCTAGCGGAAGAAGATGAACTATGGGAAGAGACACAACAAAACCGGATATGTGAATCTGCGTTTACACCCTTTGAATCTTGGCGCGAAATGCCCAAGCAACTGGGTAAAGGTTATGGACAATATATTGAAGTGTATCCCAAACTTGAACTAAAAATAGAGGAATCTGAATACCATGATGATGTCATAGTTCAAGTCCCTGAATCGCAGCACCCTTTGCAATTTGGTGTTTTCTGCCCACAGACATCCAGAGGTGAATTGGGGGAAGTAAGAATAGGGGAAACATTTATTTCCGGTGGAGGAATTCAACGAGCTAATGATGTTTTCTGTCCCAAATCCCAGAAATTGATCGGTGTTGATATCCATCTGCCACCAGAATTACTGGCAACTTTTTTCCCTGGAGAAGATGGAGAAATCCCCCCCGAATTGAAAATCTTTGCTAAGGATAACGACTGGCAGACATTAATTTCTGCTCAAGCTACAACCGCTATCCAGTCAGTAGTAGAGCAAATTGTCAATTGTCCCTACCAAGGAATCAGCAAGCGAATATATTTGCAAGGGAAAGTAGTGGAGTTAATGGCACTGCAACTAGCTCCCATCCTTGCAGAACAGGGGAGAACGCAACCATCCCCACGTTTACGCACACAAACCATCGATTCGATTTATCACGCCCAGGAAATCTTACTCTCTCGTCTAGAAAATCCGCCATCATCATGGGATTTAGCTCAAACTGTGGGAGTGAGTGAAAGAACTCTCCGCAGGGGATTTCAGGAGTTATTAAGTACCACAGTTTTTGGTTATTTAACTAGCCAAAGAATGGAAAAAGCCAAGAATTTATTACGTTCTGGGAAAGTTACTGTGGCAGAAGTAGCAATGATGGTAGGTTATTCCAACTGCTCACATTTTGCCGCAGCTTTCAAACGTCAATTTGGCATTACCCCTAGACAATGCTTGGCGGGTAAATTGTCCGTTTTGCGATGATGCTTGCCGTTGCGGGGTAGATTTTACTCCTAACTCTCTTTTATACTCGGCATCACTCAAGTTAATAATTTTTCGCAATAATTATTGCTTTAGTTATCCAATAAACACTTAGGTTGAAGCTGGATAAATTTCTTGAGATGGTGTGTGAAGAATAAAAATAGGGAGTGATTATGAAGCGTTGCGACTTGACCGCAAGTGTGAGTTTGTGGTTTTTCGTTGGTTGTTGGGCATATTTGAGTATTATTGCAGCACAGCCTGGATGGGCTGAGGAAAAAAGGCTAAACATTCCCCAACTAAGCGACATTGAACTTCCTGCAACCAGCGCGCAAATGTTAGTACAACAATCAACACCAACCAATCCCCCTGTTTCCCCCCTTACCAAGGGGGGACAGAAGGGGGGTATTACAATTACAGGAGTGAAAGCTAACGCTACCGGAAGGGTGTGGAAGTGATTTTAGAGACCACCCAAGGAGAGCAACTGCAAGTCACAAATCGCAGTACGGGAAATAATTTTATTGTTGATGTGACTGGTGGGCAGTTGCAATTACCTTCGGGTGAAGCGTTCATGTTTAAATCGGAAAAACCAAGTGAGGGAATTACGGAAATTACAGTTACGAATGTAGACGCAAATACTGTGCGGGTGACTGTAGTTGGAGAGAAAGCCTTACCTGCGGTTGAGTTATTTGATGATGATGCAGGGTTGGTTTTTGGTATAACTGCTGCTGCAACAGCACAAAACCCCACCCCGCCTACGGCACCCCTCCCCTTACCAAGGGGAGGGGAAGGGGAGGGGTC